>JAUMXR010000019.1 GCA_030528995.1 Candidatus Saccharimonadota bacterium
GAGTAAAATAATATGGCACTTAAACCTTTAAAGGATCGTGTGGTGGCAGTTGTAGAAAAGCCACTGGAAAAGACGAAATCTGGGATTTTGCTAGGTGAAGCTAAAGAGAAGCCAGCTTATGCTGTAGTGGAATCGGTGGGGCCAGAAGTAAAGTCGGTAAAGAAGGGTGACAAGATTGTCTATAAAGAGTATTCTACTACCGAGATAAAAGTAGACGAAAAGGATTATATTATCTTAAAAGAGGAAGACGTATTGGCAACTTTGTAGGTTGTGGAAAAGTTGTGGAAAACTTTTGATAAAAATAGGGGTGGAATTGATAAAAAAAGGAGAAATAATGGCAAAGAAAATTTATTATGAGGCAGAGGCGCGAGAAAAGGTGCTTTCTGGCGCAAAACAGCTTTACGATGCGGTAAAAGTAACATTTGGCCCGAAGGGCAAAAATGTAATAATAGAGAAAGAATACGGTGCACCAGTGATTACGCATGATGGCGTAACAGTGGCTGAGGCAGTGGAACTTCCTAATAAGGAGGAGTCTTTAGGTGAAGCCGTAGGGGCGAAGCTGATCAAAACCGCAGCACAAAAGTTAAACAAGGTAGCTGGCGATGGTACGACTACGGTGACTGTATTAACTTATAACATTTTAAATGAAGCCAATAAGTTGATTGCGGCAGGTATGAACCCAATGGAGCTACGCCGTGGGATTGAGAAGGCTGGCGCTGAAGTGATTGCCGAGATTGATAAGGTTGCTGAGAAAATCGATGGCGATTCTAGCAAGGTGGCTGAAGTTGCTACGATTTCGGCGGGCGACGCGGAGATTGGTAAGCTGATTGCGGAAGTGATTGCAAAGATTGGTAAGGATGGCGTGGTGACAGTAGAAGCTGGTCAGGGGCTCACGATGGAGCAAGAGATTGTAGAAGGTTTTTCTTATGATAAGGGTTACTCGTCACCGTTCTTTGTAACGGACGTGAACCGACAAGAAGCTGTGTTTGAAAAGCCGATGATACTAGTGACTGATAAGAAGATTTCGGCGGCGTCGGATATCTTGCCTTTACTCGAAAAAGTGGCGCAGACTGGAAAGAAGGATTTGGTGATTATTGCTGAGGAAGTGGATGGTGAGGCTTTGTCGCTTTTGGTACTGAATAAGCTAAAGGGAGTGTTTAATTCGTTGGTATTGAAGGCCCCGTCATTTGGCGATAGGCGAAAAGAGATTATGGAAGATATTGCGATTCTGACTGATGCTACCGTGGTGTCGGTTGATAAGGGCTTGAAGCTTGAAGAAGTTGGCCTTGAGGTGCTAGGAACAGCAAATAAGGTGATTGCTGAGAAGGATTCTACTACTATTATTAAAGGTGCTGGCGATAAGAAGGCAGTGGCCGAAAGAATTGAATTGATTCATAACTACGCGGAAAATGCTAAATCTGATTACGAGAGAGAGGAATTTGAGAAGAGAGCGGCGGCTTTGTCCGGTAAGGTGGCAGTGATTAAGGTAGGTGGAGCTACGGAAACTGAGATTGATGAGAAGAAATTCCGGGTAGATGATGCAGTAGCAGCTACGAAGGCGGCTCTAGCAGAAGGGATTGTGACCGGTGGTGGCGTAACACTAGTTGATGCTGCTGCGAAATTGGACGAAAAAGATGCCGGTGCGCGAATTGTGAAGAATGCGCTAAAAGCGCCGTTTGTACACATTATGGAGAATGCTGGACTAAATGCGCAGGCGTTGTTGGCAGAAGTTGAGGGCGCAAAAGCAGGATTAGGCGTGAATGTAATGACTCCAGAAAAAGGCTTGGTTGATCTTAAAAAGGCTGGCGTGATTGATCCGGCGAAGGTGACGAAGGAGGCAGTGAAGAATGCTACTTCGATTGCTGGAACAGCAATTACTATGGGAGCGTTAATTTGCGAAATCCCTGAGGAGAAGCCAGCAGTTCCTGATATGGGAATGGGATACTAGCGTTTGGACTTTTCTTTGGGCGAAGAAAAGTCTAAGAAAAGAAACTAGCAAGAAAACTAACTTGGAAGTGAATTCCAAGTTAGTTTTTGTTAATGACAGAATAACCCCATCTGGGGTTATTCTGAATGTGTGAGGTGGGCTATTACATTTTGTCGATAGATTCGACGAGATAGAGGAGGGCATTGGCACGTTCAGTTTCATCAGGAATTTCACGAGCGGCGTGATAGGCTGGTTCTAAAACGGTATAATCTTTGAGCTCTTCGAAAATATTACGATAGAGACGGAATTTTTCGGATGAGCTTAGATTGATTTTATCAAGTAGAGGTACCAAATCGCGCAAAGCAGCGGCTTTGATTTGATGGGTGTTTAGTGCTTCTGGAATAGGTTCGATGACTGGCTTAGATAGAGTTTCTGGCTCTGGTTGTGGTTCTGCCTCTGAGACGGGTGGCATCGGCATATCAGTGGCGGCTGGGATGTTTAAATCTGGAATGCCGGCGGCGGCTTCTAAGGGGGCGACAGTTTCTGGCGCAGGGGCAACAACCTCGAGTTTAGGCTCTGGGAAAGGACCAACTGGTTCACCAAGCTCACCGGTGTCGCCTTCTGGTACTGAGGAAGGAGCAGCTACGGGGTCGGAGAAAACCGGGTCAATATTTGTTTTGCTGGTAATATCGTCGATGGCTTTCTGTAAGTCATTATCGACAGTTGGTTGATTATTAGTTACTTGATTTTGGTCCATTTTGCCCACCTTTTATATTAATACTTATGTTTATGATAGCACAGTTAAACTAAATACGCAAGAAGTTTACAATTTTATCTAGAAAATCGAGCTTGACTTCTTCCATAGGGAGATGTGCACCTAAAATGTCAACAATTTGTTCACCGTTAGTTTCAGAGAAATAGACTTTAGTGCTGAGGCCGAAGCGTTTTTTAGGGATGAGGATAGCAGAGTAATATTTTCCTTCCTGAAGAATGCCGAAGGCCCTGTAGTCTTCAAATTTATGAAGTGTCTTGCCTTCGGTGAGGCCTCTGCTGTCGAGGGAATAGTTGATTTTGCGAGGAGGTCGGAAAATGGTAACTAAGATAGTGATGGCACTGAGAATAACTAGGACGAGAAATGTCCACCAAGCGAGGAAAACTGATAAAACTGAAAGACCAATAGTAACGATAGCAAGACCGACGTACCACCAGGCGCTACGTTCGCGAACGATGTATTCTTCGGCTTGCCAAGAGATTTCTTGTGCGTTCTTTACCATAAGTCGATTATATCATAGTTTGTAAAAAAGTGAAAAAGTATGGTAGAATAGAGGAGATGGAGGGTTACCCAAGTGGCTGAAGGGGACGGTTTGCTAAATCGTTAGTCTGGAGTGATCTGGAGCGGGAGTTCGAATCTCCCACCCTCCGCCAAGATAGCGGAATAACTGGAAAAGCGAAGCTTTTCGGGGCTACGAAAGAGAATAAAAATCTAGAGCTTGCTCTAGTATTTTTATTTTCTTGAGTAGACCGGAAACGAAGTTTTTAGTTTTTCCGCTATCTTGAGTGTTTTGAGGGTACAGAGATTATTTTATCTCCCACCCTCCGCCAGAATGGATGTAGACAAATTTGGTGGTATGTGATATAATTTGGCTATGAAAAATTATTTGAAATTGTTTTTACCAATAATAGTAATGATAGGGGTGTTTGCGTTGGTGGGCGCTAGCTCGGCGTCTGCGATTACTTTACAGGAAGGTGCTGAGGCAGCGCGTTGCGATCAATGCCCAAGAGATTTGTTTGGTAATACTGGCGTGTTTAAGCAAATTACCAACACGATTCTGTATATCGTAGGTATAATTGCGGTAGTAATGTTGATTGTTGGTGGTATTAAATATTTGTTGTCTGGTGGTGATTCGAAGAAGGTGACCGATGCAAAGAATACGGTGCTTTATGCAATTATTGGTTTGGTGATTGCTTTCTTGGCTTATGCAATTGTGAATTTTGTAATTACGGCTTTGCCATCTTCTGCGGAAGAGAATACTACTTCACTAATTAATACGGCTAAGGGCTAAAATTGCTAAGGTGATATCATTAACTCCAGCTTGCTGGAGTTTTTTGGTGGCAGAACGTAGGCTGGCACCGGTGGTCCAAACGTCATCAAGAAGGATATAGGTAGCACTGGGATTAATGATGGCGTGAGTACTGATGGAGTAGGCCGAGTTTGCTTGAGCAATTCGCGTTTTGGCGTCAGTGCCAACCTGGACGGTATTATTCTGACGAGTGAGAAGTTTGGCTATTTTGAAATAAGGGCGAAGTTTTGCAAGCTGTTTAGCAATAAGAAGAGTATGGTCAAGTCCGCGGGCGCGAATGTGGCGAGAAATGGTAGGGAGAGGGACGATATAGACTAAGCTGCCGAAGGATGGCAGGGCAGCATTCATTAGTTCGGCGAGTGGTTTGGCGAGGGAACGAATAGATTGGTATTTCAGGGCATGGATGAGGTCGTCTAATAGGTCGGTTCGTTCGTTGATAATGAAGGTGGATGGAAGGGGCTCTATGGCAGAGTTTTTGGTGCAAGCTTGACAGACGCCGGTAGGGTTTGGATTTTTGCAAATGGGGCAAAGATTAGTTCTTGTGTTTAAAATGTATTTTTTACAACGGTCACATAAAACGTTACCGATATGCCCACAACCCCTACAGGAGTGAGGTGCGAGGAGGTCAAAAAGACCAGGATATGTTGTATTTTTTACATAATTTGGCATATTCTCTTGATTTTACAACTAAACTAATATATAATAAAGCATAACAATATAAGTGGAGGAAATATGGCTCGTACAAATAGTGACGATTTGCTGATGGAGGATGACCTCGCAGCGGCTTTCCTGGGGAATGACGAGGAACTCGTTGCTCCGACTGAGACTGTGGATGAACCAGTTTTGGTTGATGAGGAATTGCCACAAGAGGAAGAAGAAGTCAGTGAACCAGTTGAAGATGAGTGGGAAAATACCGACGATTTTCCGGGGCAACTCGCTGTAGATGTCTACGAAACCGCCGATAAACTAGTAGTAAAGGCTCGCACAGCTGGCATTTCGAAGTCTGATCTCGATGTTAGTATTTCCGATAATATTTTGACTATTTCGGGTGTTTTGTCTGGTGGTGAAGATGAGCAAACGACGCGGTGGCATATTCAGGAATGTTATTGGGGAGAGTTTTCGAGAACGATTGCTTTGCCGGTGCAGGTGCGCGAAGATGAAAACAGCGTGAAGGCTGAGCTCAAAGATGGGGTGTTAACGATCACTTTTGAGAAGGAAAAGACCGAAGCACCGAAGAAAATTGCAATCCAATAAAACAATTTGCGCTCTTCTCGGAGGGCGCTTTTTGGTGAAGAAATGAACAGTTTTGTGCTAAAAGTGATTGGAATCACGACCATGACACTTGACCATGTAGGGAAGGCTTTTTTCAAGGATTTGATTTGGTTGCAGTATATTGGAAGATTTGCCTTTCCGATTTTTGCATTTAGCTTGGCTCAGGGCTATATTCACACAAAAGACGTTGGGAAATATTTAAAAAGATTAGCGGGATTTGCTATTTTGTCTCAGATTCCATACACAGTTTTTGAAATTTTGTCTGGGGGTTCTTCTGAAAAATTGAATGTGCTGTTTACTTTACTCTTGGGGTTAGTTGCTATTTATGCGTGCGATCGGATAAAAATTCGATGGTTAAGTATCGCGATTGTTATAGGGATATGTGTGGCCGGTGAATTGCTTAGAGTGGATTATGGAGCTTATGGAATAGCGACGGTAGCATTGTTTTATTATTATTCCGTAATCCTAGAAAGAATAAAGGAGAACAAACGACAAAGGATTGTTTGGACTGCGTTAGTATGGCTTTGTTTTCTAGCGATGACTTTGTTTAAAAACTATGATATTTTGCAAATGGTTTTGGCTGGAAATGATTTTTGGGCTTTAATGATTATTTGGACAGTAATGAGCTTTGCGTTATTGATTATGTATAATGGTAAACTTGGGCCAAAATGCAAGTACTTGTTTTATTTATTTTATCCTTTTCATTTAACAGTAATCTGTTTAATGCTCGTTATCTAATGTGCTTATGAGAGGATTGAATTCGCTTGGGAAGAAGAGAGGGCGTTTTTTGGTGGTTCGTGAGATAAGCAAGAAATAGAAAAAGGAGTATATAGCCAAGTAAATATTCAGCATAATAATACATGTGATAATCTCCTGGGGCGGTAAAAATAACGATGGCGGTTTTAATAAGAATTGTAGATAAGATTAGAGCGATTGCAATATGTTTTTTGATGAGTAAAATAACGATAATGAAAATAATAGAAAGAAGTGGCAAAATAATATTCCATAAAACATAAGATAGGGGAGTAAACTGAGCGTAATTATCAAGAGCTCGGCCTTCTAGAAAAGCTATGGTGGCGTTGCGAAGATTGACGTTAATAGGCTGCATTATATTACCACCATCTTCAATAAAGAGTCTTGTAGGCGCGAGGCTCTGTCGGAGCTGTTCTAAATTATTATAGTGATTTAAATTATAGGACAACAGTTCCTGATAGTAATCATCATCAAAATACCTTGTATAGGCGGTGGCGTCATTAAGCGTAGTGCTGGTAACGATAGTTTGCGCAAATTGTCCAAGGCTTTGCTTTGCGACAACCGAGGGATATTTGAGACAGAGTAAAAGAAATGATTTCATAAAATCAAGGTATTCTGCGTGAGAATAGTCGGATTTATGAACGTTTCCAAAGAAGAAAAGGTTGGTGCCGTTTAAATCGTTAGGGTTTTTTATGATGGTTTCTACATCCATAACTTTGTCAATAGAAGAGAGGAGTTCGGTGTTGGATTCATCTTTAGCGGCGGTTTGAACCAATGGGAGAAGATTATTGGCGGTGCTTAAAACTTTGTAGCCATAACCTGAATTAGCGTCTAGAGTTGAAGCTTGAAAAGCATTGATGAAAAATGAGCATAAAAGAATTATGATAGTTGAATAGATTGAGATTTTTGCGGATATACGTTTGCGAATGAAGAGGTATAGATAATAGACGATAGCGACAAGGAGAAAAACAATCCCTTCGCTGCGTAATGTAGATGAAATGATGAAAGAGATGATGAGAAAAATGTGTTCTGATTTTGAAAGCTTTTGCGCGGAGATTCCTTTTATCATAAGATAGAGCATTAGTATGACAGAGTAACTGTAAAGAGTGGGGCGGAGGGGGTATAAAGCGTAGTCGAATACTGGTGGAAGAAGAAAAGGAATGAGAAGAAGAGTTTTGGGGAGAAGTTTTTGGAGCTTAAATCCTTGGACGAGTTGGTTGTATAGATAGGAAGTAATGATGGATATAATAATACATTGGACTATGAGAACACCATTAAAAAATGGTATTAATTTGAAACAAAGCATATAGAATAGGGAAAATAAGGAGTGCTGCCAGCCATAAATGATATAGCGTTTGGCATCGCTGGCAATAATAAATTCATCGTAAGGCCCTCGCCAGATTCCGGGCCAGGTAAGTAAAAGCAAAACCATCAATATGGCAAAATAGATGAGGGCGAATCTGATGTATTTACGATATTTGTGCCTATTTTTAATGATGAAAATTAAACCACGATAAACAAAAATCATAATTACAAAGAAAAGAATATCAACTAGAAGTTTGTTACGTTTAGGGATGCCATCTTCGGGCGGTAAGAAAATGAGACTTGAGAGAGGGATGCTAATAAGGGAATTAATTATTGAAAGAATAATGGCCAAATCATAGTCTTTGGTTTTGGAGAAAAACTTTTTGAGTGAAGATAATCTATTGGGATGTTGACTAGTTTTTTTCATTGAGGTTTCCTAGTTGATTTTTGACAGAGTTGCTCGAGTTCTTCGAAAGAGTGTGAGAGGAATTCGTCTGGGCGCACGGCCCTATCGTCTATGTAGAGACCGTGTGGGCCAGGCCAAGGTTTGCCAAAGTATATTTCATCGTAAGGAATTTGCCATTTTTGAAGCCATTCATGCAATATAACGGCGGTGTTGGCATTGATAAGCCCAAGGTTATTATTGTAAGTACGCATATTGCGAGAAGAAGCTAAAATAATAGTAGCGCCTTGCTGTTTGTAAAAACGTAATTTTTCTATCATTGATTGATCTGGGATAAGGTTTTCATAAGTTTCATCTGGTTGTTTAAGGGGGCATAAAGTGCCGTCGATGTCAAAAACTAAACGGATGTGATTATATTTCATGTTTTAATTCCTCCATTATATTGATGGCGTTTAGAATGAATCCAAGAACTTTGGGAGGATAATCAATGTGCAGTGGTAACATAGAGAGGAAGAGGCTAGCCTCGTAGAGTCTGGTAAGCTGGTAGTTGTAGTTATGTTTTTTCGTTAAGGAGGTTTTGAAAATTTGTTGATAAGTAGGGTGCTGCGGTGATAAGGTTACTTGTAAACCTTGGGGCGAGCCAAGCTGGAATCTTTTAGCGTTAAAATAGTCATAATTGCCGCAGATGGAATGAGATAATTTGGCAATGTCGTAGTATTGATCAAGATAGAGTTCGTCTGGAGTAAGTGCGCCACGTGGATCGATAAAGAGTAGTTGCTTGGTATCTGGGATAAAGAAAGCGTTAGAGAAGCATAAATCACCGTGGCTGATGGCAACGATGGGGCTAGGCTGTATGGTCGATGTAATTAAATGATATAGGGTTTGGTAATCATAGAAAATGTCGTCAATAGTTTCATATTTGGTGTAGAGTGGAATTTCTTGTGATAGTGTATTGTAGAGAGGGAAGGATTTCAACGAAGTGATGCGAGTGGCAATTTTATCGAGATAAAGGGTTTGGGCGGATTGAGCATAATCTTTTCTTGAGAGAAGTTTAGTAGGGCGTGAATCAATGAAGCGGAAAAATTCGTCTAGGATGAAAGAAAACTCTTGCGGTGGGATGGTGCCATCAACTAATCGCTTAGCGAGGTCGGGTTCCGTTATAAAAGGCATTTGGTATGATGCAATATCGGTGTTCTCTTGATAATTGGATGGCTCCACCATCCAGGTCTGCATTTGAGCGGGGATGAGGTGATAAAAATGGTATTCTTTTTGAATTTTAGCCTTATCGTGACTTCGTTTAGTGACAACGTGATTTTGAACATCAAGTTGATTGAAAAACCTGGAATTGAAATTGTTATTTGTGACCATTTTGCAATACCTCATAAGAATAGTGGTCGATTGGATTAGAACGATGTTCTGATTTGATGAAATTTGGGTTAAATTTATATTTAGCTAGTAGATGAAGGACTTCAAGCGCTTGACTCATGAGTTTGACATTGGATTTTTGGTCTTCGGAGCGCCAGGAAATAGGGAAGAAAGAAATATCTTGATGATAATAATGACTGGCTAGAATCATATAGTAGTTAAATGTAAGATGGTCGGGGAATTTGTCATAAAAGTGGGATTTTAGAGACGAGACTTTGTATAGGTTTAATCCGGAACCAAGATCTAGAATAGGTTGATGCGTGACGAATGAGAAAAGATGATTATAGACGCGGTTACCCAGGGTGCGGAATCTGGAGTACCCTTTTAGACGAGAATCTGGCATAAACCTAGCGCCAAGCATGCAGTCATGTTTTTGGTATTCTTGTGATTCTAGGACGGCTTGAAGGTCGTTGATGTCTCCCTGGTCATCTCCGTGGAGTACTACGATGTAATCATGCTTATGAGAAAGAGCATATTCAAAGGCAACTTTGTGAGAGCCGCCGAGACCATAATTGACGTCATTACGAAGGACATGAATAAGGGGCAAATATTCCTTGGAAGGATATTTTAAAGCGACGGATTCGGTGCGGTCAGTGCTACGATTATTAATAATGATTATTTCATCAAAGTATTCAGCAATCGTTTGGGTGATTTTATCAAGGACTCGTGGGAGTTGTTTTTCACAATTATATGCTGGAATGAATAATAACATATAGATATATTATATAACAAAAATACTAAAATAACAGATATAGGCGGAAATTATTGTGCGTTTATAAAAGCGTTGAGCTCTTCTGGGGTACCGAGGACATGAACTTTTTTTGATGGGATGAGATTGATTCTAACATCGAGGTTTTTTGCGACCATTAGATTATAGAGGGGTGCGATGAACTTTTCTTTTTGACCGTGAAGATTGTTGGTGCCGTAGTATTCTCGATAAAGAGATTGATAAAGTTGACAGGATTTGAAATAGTATAAACCAATGGTGCAGTTATCAGAAATACGTTGTTTTTCTTTGATTTCGGTGACTTTGCCGTTGTCGTCTAGTTTGACGAAGCTCCAGTGATTACCGGGTGCTTTAAAACAGGGTATAAAACCGTCACCTTGAACGTCGGAATATTTAAGCGTGTTGGGCTCGATATAGGTATCGATATTGTAGATGATGAGCTCTTGGTCTGGATGCCAATACTTTTCGGCTAGAAGAGCGGAAGTGGCTTGCCCGTCGGTGGGTTGATCGATTTCAATAATCTGATACTGCTTGATTCTAAATTGACGGATTTTTTCGGTAATAAATGGAATGGCCGAGTCTTTGGCTTGAACAATAAAGATATAATTAAGATTTGGCAAAGAATTATAGCCAGTTAGACTTAGTAATGACCACTCAAATAGGGTTTTACCTTTTGCCTTAATGGTGTATTTAGGCTGATTATAACCGGCTCTCAAAAACCTAGTGCCCGAACCGGCCATTGTGATGACTATATTCATATACTCCTTGATGATGAGCTGGAGTAGCGCTTTATATTATGATTATTGGAAGAGATTAACGATAACGAAATTAACAATGGCAAAGGCTAGTATACAAATGATAAGACCAATGATGCCGTAAAGAATAGTGTCCTTAGCTTTCTTTACTTTTGCAGCTTCACCTGAAGAGGTCATGTAGTTGATGCCACCGATGATGATGATGACGACGGCTGCAAGACCCAACACGCCAATGACTCCATTAATAATGGCAATAACGGTGGTTGTTAGATTGCCAGAGGCATCCGAATTTACTAGAGATGGCCTTACGGATGGATAGCCGCTTGGTTCAGTATACTGGGGTTGTGTTGCTATTTGAATTAAAGTGTCTTTCATTATTATTTCCTTATTTATTATATATTATTTTATAACTAAATCGTAAAAAGTGCAAGGGTTTTGTGGTTTTTTGAGCTACAAAGGGATTGTTTTATTTTGTACATGTTTGATTTTCCCACTTAAAGTTTTTGCCCCTACATTCTTCCTCGGTTTTGTATTGGGCTGGGTCTGCGGCGGTTGCGCCGCCGGTGATAGCGCCGATAGCCCAGTTGACGATGGCGAAAGCGAGGACACAAATTATCATGCCGATTACTGCGGAGATAATGGTTTTTTTGGCTTTTTCGACTTTGGCGGATTCACCTGAGGAGGTCATATAGCTGACGCCACCTATAACTACGAAGACGACTGCGACTAAACCGCTGATACCGATGATGGCGTTGAGGATGAAGACGACGACTCCCGGTAGTCGATCGCTGCTACCGGAACAGCCATTAGCCTCTTTAACTTCGGCTGGGGCGCTTGAATTGCATACGTCGTCAGTAGCGAAGGCTGGTTGAAAGGAAAACGTTAGGGCAGAGCCGATGCAAAAAAATGCCAGAATGATAGTTGCTAATCTAAGTAGTTTTGTTTTCATGTAACTCCTTTGCTATGGTTGTTTGATTAATTAATGCGGTTTTATTGGCTTCGCGAATAATATTAGATACGAAGGCGGTGATAATTTCGGCGAGGGCAACGATGGCGAGGCCGATTAGGGCATAGAGGATAGTTTGTTTGGCTTTTTGTAGTTTGGTGGGTTCACCAGAGGAAGTGGCGTATGAAATGCCTCCGTAAACTACAAAAATGGCTGCTACAAAACCAGATACACCAATGATCCATTGGATGGCGTTAATAACAACGGTATCTGGGGCAACGCATTGGCCCGTGGCGCAGTTGCCCAATTTGCCTCCGGCGCCAAGTAGGGCAACCCGAATGGTTGCGAGAATGATATGAGCCGACATAACAATGGCGAGGCCTATAAAAGCTTGAGTGAGTGCCTTTTTGCCGGTAGCTACTTTGCCGGTGTCGCCTGCAGCGAGCATGTAGAGGTAACCGCCGTAGATGACGTAACCTATAACTAGATAGGCTGCTATAACGGTGATGTCGGAAGCAACATTGGCGGCAATTTGCCATAGACCGGATTTGAGCGTTTCTTCGTTTGTGATATTAACATTGCAGTCCCATGAGATAAGACCAAGAAAATTGCGGCATGATGAATCCCAACCATCTTCAGCGGCCATACATTTTTCGTATTCCTCGCCGGTTTTGCCTTTGCAGTCTGATGAATCTGTGTTGCCTTTGATGCTCATACATTCTGTGTACTCGTCGCCAGTTTTACCCTTACAGTCTTCGGCGAAAACAGAAGAAGCAGTGATGAAGGGGCATAATAAAGCCACAATAATTGGGGCACTTAAGAGTAGTTTTTTGAATTTATTCATATAATATCCTATTTTTATAGTAGCATAAAATATAAAAAAGTCCAGACTTTGCTTATTCTTGGTGAAAAAACACAAGCAGGATATTGACAACATAAATAATTCAGTTATTTATTATTGACAAAAATGCTTATGTGTGCTATAATTATTGTACGCCTAATTATCTGTTATAGGGAGGCGATTAAATTATGATAGCGAGAAAAAGCTTTAAAAATAGATTTAAACAGGCCTTTTTAAGGTGTCTTTTTGCTATCATGATGATATTTGCGGGATTTGGTGCTTTGACTGGAGTGTTGATTGGTGATAACACGGTATATGCAGAACCGGCTGATGTGACTACCCCAACTGTAATAAATCCCGATGACGGAACAACTAATGACGGTATCACGGACAATGATGATACCACGAATAATGATGACGTTACGACCAATACAACTACCACAACTAGCCCAACTACCCCAAACGACGGAGATAATCTTGGTAGCGGCTCAGATGACTGTCAAGATAGTTTAGGAGCGGTCAGTTGGTTAGTATGTCCTTCGACCGGTAAAATAGCAGAAGCGGTTGACTGGCTATATGACAAAATAGAAAACATTTTGGTGATTAATCCGATTGAGGCAAAAGACGGAATGCCGATTTATGAGATATGGAAGTATTGCCGAGGGCTAACGAATATTGTATTTATTATTTTCTTGCTTGTGGTGATTTATTCGCAAATTACTGGAGTAGGAATATCTAATTATGGGCTAAAGAAAGCGTTGCCAAAACTGATTATAGCAGCAGTAATGGTAAATTTGAGTTTCTTAATCTGTCAGTTGGGTGTGGATGTTTCTAATGTGGTGGGCAATAGCTTGCGTGGAGTATTCACCGCGGTACAGGATTCAGCGATTGCTTCGATGGAAATTACGCCCGAAGCGGCAGAAAGCATGAATCTAGCTTATTCTCAACTTTATGGAGTGTTGGCCGGTGGTTCAGTGCTTGCTATCGGAGCTGCATTTATTTCGTTTGAAAGTGGTGCGATTTTGATGTTCATTCCAATAGTGTTGGGTGCAATTGTGGCAGTAGCGTCAGGTTTGATTACGATTGCTTTGCGTCAAGCCGTGGTGGCACTACTCGTAATGATTGCGCCGCTTGCGATTGTGGCGAATATTTTGCCGAACACAGAAAAATGGTTTAAGAAATGGAAAGACTTATTAATACAGATGTTGATATTTTATCCGATGTTCTCGTTGTTATTTGGTGCATCGAGCCTTGCTGGTTTTGCGATTATTGCTAGCGCAAAAGATGCATTTTGGTTGATTTTGGGCCTAGCCGTGCAAGTATTCCCATTATTCTTCTCGTGGTCGCTAATGAAGATGAGCGGTACGGTGCTCGGTACCATCAATACGAAGATGCGTGGACTCGCATCAAGGCCTTTGGCGGGAACAAGGTCATGGGCTGATTCGCACAGGCAAGCTATGAGGGCAAAACATTTGGCTGCGGAACGGACGAGGCCTTCGCTTGCTTTGATGCAATATATGTCGAACAGGCGGATTGCTAGGGAAGAAGAGACAAATGAAAATTTGGCTACAGCGAAAAACCGTGGCCTAGCTTACAGGGCGTCACGAAATTATCATAAAGATGGCTCGGCAACGAGGGAGGGTGCAAGAGCATATAAGCAACAAGCAGATAATATGCGCTATGCAGAAATTATTGAGCGAGATAAGAATAATATGAATAAGGGCCTAGGTAGTTTGGAAGCACAACCTAAGAGTGCGGCTCTACGTGCGAGACTAAAGCAACTTGATGTGGAAAATGTGACCGCTTCGGATAATTTGAAGATTGAGAGAGCTAGAGGTGCTATGATTGAGTATAGGAATGCCGAAGGATTCCAAAAGAGAATTTCAGACGCCGTAGATGCTCATATGGATCTTGAAGCTATTAAAGCAGGTGATAAGACTCATAGGTTACATGGTGCAGCAAATGATGCAAACTTGGCTCGCTACGAAACAATGAAGAAGATTATGGAAGGTAATGAGACGGATGTTCACTTTGCTGGCGCAGATGCCGCACATGCGTTTAATGCGCAGTCGCAGATTGTGAAGGGGAAATTCCAGAATTACTTTGATTTGACTGCGCCAACACAGGATGTGGTTCATAGGTTGGAAGAGCTAACTATGAATCGGAGTTCAAGTGAATATGTGGATCCAATTATTGCTGGTTTACGTACTTTGAACATGCGTGGTGATACAGACTTAGTAAGAGGTGAGGTGGTGAATATGTTGAGGGACAAAAAAGTCGAATTAGGTACATACGCTTCGCAATCTTTGGCAAGTTTCTTGATGTTTGATGTAAAAGGTAATGACCCATTCTTGCGTCGCCTTGGTAAATATATCAACCTGGAAACTGCAGCAATGTATAATGACCGTTCTGTGGAAGAATTAAGTAAACGTCGTACAAAGAAGAGCATTTCTCTATATGAATATGTGAACGGTGAGTATGTTGACGAAGATGAGGATGGGAATATTATCTATGACGTAAATGGGAAGCCATCTATTAGAAAACCGAAACGTGGAGCAGCGGTTTTGCTGAAGGGTACCTCATTTAAAGATATGGAGCGTACGGCGATAGCTAATATGATAGAGTCGATCAGGGAATTTTCAATAGACCCGGAGACAGGTGAGTTTGACTACGAGAAGTTCAAAAAGAACGAAGGCGATATTTGGAATGCGATCATGCCAAACATTATTAGCGATCAGTATTCTTTCTTGAGTGGTAGCGAACAGATTATAGCTTTAGGTAAAGGTGTAACCGGTGTGGATTCGCAAAAGCACGGATTTGATTGGGAAGGAATATTTGGTGAAAAAATAGCAAGTCAATTGACGCCTGAGCAGAAAAAGGATTATATTGAGTTCTTGAATAACCGAACGAAAACCTTCTTGGGCGGACAGGTGCCATCTCAGATTGCTAAGACGAAAACCGATATGCTTGAGTCAATTAAAAATCAGTATGTATT
>JAUMXR010000020.1 GCA_030528995.1 Candidatus Saccharimonadota bacterium
GTGTGAAAACAAAACAATACTAAAAACAAAAAAATAATAAGCGAGGAAAATTAAACAAATGTTCAGTCAAACCTATGTTACTAGAAGGGAACCGATGGCTACCGGATTTGTCCGCGGTCGCAACACTGTCCGCCATACCAAAAGAAGCCTAGGCTCAATCTCTCAAATTGCCATTATCTGTATGCTGACTCTCGTATTTGGCTTAATCTACGTTGCAGAAGGCACCAAAGCCACCAGCTATGATTATGAAATTTCCTCCGTTGAAACTGAAATTACTGAAATGAATGTTAAATTAGATGATCTCGCAGTCGAAAAAGCGCGTCTGAATTCTGTCGCCACCGCCGAAAACAGCACTGTCGCGGCCGCCATGGAATACGCCACGGTGTCTGGTTATGCCACGGAATAGTCACTCTGTCAATCATCGGTTGACCATTTTGAAAAACGTCGCCCTATTTGCCCTCGCCATTATCGCGGTGCGGCTTTTTTTCATCCAAATAATCGAACATAATTCTTGGGTGGCCAAAGCCAACGAACAGCATACTCTCCTCAAAACTATTACCGCCAAGCGTGGTGAAATTTATATGATGGACAAAGGCGAACCAGTAGCCGTAGTGTTGAATCAAGCAACCTATCAAATTGTTATAGACCCTACTGTTACCAAGAAAGAAGACATCCAAAAAGTCCTAGACGAGTATGCCAAAAATTATCAAGTAGCGAATGTTGATGAAGTCTATAATCAAGAAGGGTTACGTTACGCCGTTATGGCTAAAAACATCCCGCGCGAAACCGCGGAAAAAATTGCTGAATCCGAAATTCCAGCCGTTTGGTTGAAAAAGAATAACCAACGCGTTTACCCTGAAGGCGAACTTGCTTCCGGTTTGCTCGGTTTTGTCAATGCGGATGGCATTGGTCAATATGGCGTTGAGGGCTCTCTCAATAAAGCTTTGTCTGGCCAAGACGGCTTAATTAAAACCACCGCAGATGTTAATAATGTGGCTCTCTCTATCGGGAAAGACAATGTTAAAATCCCAGCCGAAGATGGTACGAACTTAGTTTTAAGCATCGATCGCGGCCTAGAAAAAGGTGCCGAAAACCTTGCTGTAGATGCGATAAATAATACCGCTGCCACCAACGCTTCAGTTTTAATCATGAACCCAAATACTGGCCAGGTGCTAACTATGGCCAATCTGCCAAATTATAATCCGGCCGACTACGCCAAAGTCACCGATGCTTCTGCCTACAATAACTACACCACCGATGTGCCATATGAGCCGGCATCAATTTGCAAAAACTTTGCTTTTTCTGCCGCTATCAATGAAGGTAAAATGACCCCAGAGACCACCTATTTTAACAAACATTATGAAGAAGTCGATGATTGGAAAATCTGGAACGCTGAGCAACGTAGCAGTCTTTATGGTACTTTAACTATGCGAGACGCCTTGTACTGGTCACTTAACACCGGCTCAATCTACGCGCTTAAACTACTCGGCGACGACCCGAATTCCATCAACCAACAGGGCAGGGAAAGGCTGTATGATTATTATCATAATAAGTTTCGTCTCGGTCGCGCCACTGGTATCGAGTTAATCGAAGCAGAAGGCTACATTGAGGACCCTAATGAAGGTTGGGGGCGTGATTCTACCTACGCCAATATGACCTTTGGTCAGAATCTTCAAATCACCATGGTCCAAACTGCCACCGCCTTTTCCGCCGTCATCAACGGTGGCACTTGGCGCACTCCGTCCGTTGTTGCTGGTCAATATAAAGATGGCAGCCTCACATCAGCGACATCCATCGAGAATGACAAAGTAGAAGATAAAATATTATCTGACGAAACCTCTGCCATGATGCGTGAAATGCTTATTAACAACCGTGGTTACAAGGCCAGGGCCGGCATCGACCGCGAAGGATATGACGTTGGCGGTAAGTCCGGTACTGCCCAAGTGGTTCGTAACGGTGCTTATGATGATACCTTTGCCGAGTTAATCGGCTCATATATCGGTTTTGTCGCGCCATCCGGTGAAATGCCACAATATGTTATTATGACCAAGATGTGGGGCGAAGGCCAATCTATCGGCTCTGGTGATGCCATGGATTTATTTGATTCTATCTCTAATTTTCTTATCGACTATTACAAAATTAAACCAGGAGGAGTATAATAGTACTATGACACTAAATGATGATATTTTTCACGGTTTACTATTGGCATTGGGTGGCTTCCTTTTCTCGATGGCTTTAACTCCGTTTTATACCCATTTTGCATATAAATATAAGTTTTGGAAAAAGCAAAAACAAACCACTGTCGACGGTCAAGCTCTTCCTGTGATGACTAAACTACATGCTCACAAATTTAAGCATGTTTTTCCAACCATGGCCGGTCTTATTGGCGTAATTGCTGTCACAGCTGTCACTTGGATTTTTAACCTTGATCGTGGGCAGACTTGGTTGCCCTTAGTGGGGTTCCTTGGCGGTGCTTTAGTAGGTGTCATTGATGACTGTATCAATATTTTTGGCAATGGACGTGGCGCTGCGGGGCTACGTGGTCCAGTTAAATTTGCCCTTATCACTATTGTGGGTCTAGTGCTTGGTTGGTTCTTCGCCTTCAAGCTCGGTTGGACTTCTATTTTAATTCCGTTTTGGACTGATCTTGAAGTTGGTGCCATCGCTATGATGCTCATCTTTGCTTTTGCCGTCGTGGCGACTTCCAACGCTGTCAATATTTCCGACGGTCTCGACGGTCTTTCTGGTGGTTTAGCAATGATGGCTTATGCTGCTTATGGTGTAATCGCACTTTTGCAAGGGAACATCTTGCTATTTGGTTTCTGTCTTACTGTTGTGGGTTGGCTGCTTAGCTACATCTGGTTCAACGTTCCACCCGCTCGTTTCATGATGGGAGACACTGGTAGCTTCGCGCTTGGTGCCGGGCTCGGCGTTGTTGCTATGATGACCGATGCTTTTCTGCTGTTGCCAATCATCGGACTGCCATTTGTAGTTGAAGCCGGCTCATCACTACTTCAACTCGCTTCCAAAAAATTCTTCCATCGTAAAATCTTCATCTCCGCTCCGCTTCACCATCACCTCGAAGCCATAGGTTGGGGTGAAGCCAAAATTGTCATGCGCTTCTGGATTGTGGCTGGTGTCTGTGCTATCCTTGGCATCTTCATTGCTGCAACTGGAGGTGCAATTTGAATCGCAAGCATAAATCAGATTTAGTAATCCTATTCGCCACTTTGGCCTTGATGGCTACGGGGCTCATCATTATTTATGCCATCGGTCCAATGCGTGCCAACGTCCTCAATAATACTTACGGCACCGATTATGACCCAAACTATTTTTTCATTGGCCAACTTCGCTCGGTAGTCCTTTCGTTGGTCTTTTTCTTCGCTGCCTTCAAATGGATTCCATATAAATATCTCAAAAAATACGCCAAACCCATCATGATTACCGCGTTGGTTCTTTCGGCTTTACTCTGGCTTCTATCTCTCACTGGCTCATCTTTGGCTAAATGCGAATTGGGGGAATGCCGCTGGTTTAACCTTGGTGGTCTTAGCTTTCAACCAGCTGAATTTTTGAAGTTGGCGCTCGTAATTTACTTAGCCGATTTCTTGGCCCGTAAAAAGGAAGAAGGGAAGCTAGGTGATTTAAGGGAGTTCTGGCTTCCGCTTCTGGTCGTTTGTGGATTGTCTTTATTCTTGGTAGTCATCGCCCAAGGCGACCTCGGTACCGGCGTTACTTTAATTGCTATTATTTTTGGGATGCTACTTATGTCTGGTATTCCGGCCAAACAATACTTGATTATGTTGGCACTAGTCTTGGTGGTCGCGGTTGGGGCAGTCGCTACATCCAGTCACCGCATGCAACGTGTTGACGCTTGGCTGGCCACTTTGACCGGCGGGGAATCATCCGATTCCACCTACCATATTGATAACGCTATGCTAGCCATTGGTACTGGTGGATTTTTCGGAGTCGGTATTGGCAATTCTATCCAGGCCACCGGTTATCTGCCCGAATCTATCAATGATTCCATCTTTGCCATTCTCGGTGAAACCTTTGGGTTCGTTGGTCTCTTCTTAATCTTGGTGGTGTTTACTGCTATTCTGCTTCGTTTGCTCAATGTAGCCGGCCATACTGCTGACAACAGTGACCGCTTGACGGTAGTTGGTGTCTTTTCGTGGTTTCTTGCCGGCGTAGTAGTCAATATTATGGCCATGACTGGTCTAGTTCCAGTTACCGGTATCACATTGCCGTTAATCTCTTATGGTGGCACCAGTATGATCTTTATCGCCTTCGCAATTGGCTTAAGTTTACAAATTTCGTGTTATACTAGTAGAGAGGTAATCAAAAATGAAAATATTAGTAGTAGGGGGCGGCTCCGGGGGTCACATTACGCCAGCCGTCGCCGTAGTTCGTGAAATTCTGAGCAAAAAACCTCGCGCTGAGGTCGAATTTTGGACAGATTTTAAATATTACAAAAACGTCACTCGTCTCACCACCGAAATCGGTGTCGAGTGGGGCGAAGAAACACGTCACAAGAAAACTCCCTATATCAGGGTTCGCCGCATTCCAGCAGGCAAACTACATCGCTATTCTAATTGGAAATTCAAGGATTATTTTACCCATCTGGATATTACATTGAAAGACCTGATTTTTGGTAATATTTGCGGTTTTTTTGGCTTTCTTGCGGGCCTCATCACTGCCTTCTTCCGTCTGCTCCGCAAGCGTACGCGCCCCAACGTGGTATTCTTAAAAGGCGGATTCGTTTGTCTTCCTGTTGGCTTGATGGCGCGCCTTTTCAAAATCCCATATCTCATTCATGAATCCGACGCCGTTGCTGGTCTAGCCAATCGCATTCTGATGAAACATGCCCGCAAAGTTGCCTTTGGTAGCCCCTTACCACCTGAAGTGACCGAAAAGCACCCCAACTATGTCTGGACCGGCATTCCTGTGGGCCCAGAGTTTAAGCCGGTTAGCCCCACCAAACAACTTTCACTCAAAAAAGCCTTCTCTTTTAACCAGGATAAGCCTCTCGTTGTTATCACTGGCGGTTCGCAAGGCTCCGAGAATCTCAACGAGGCTACTCGCGCTATCTTACCAGAGCTGCTCAAATTCACCTCTGTCGCTCTTGTAGCTGGGCGAAAGCATTACGAAAATATGGTAGACCTTAAGCAATACGAAAACTGGGATAAAGCCAGCCTCGAATCCGACTTCCGTATGTGGGAATTCAACACCACCATGAACGAATTAATGGGTGCCGCCGATGTGGTCGTCTCGCGTGCTGGTGCTACCACTATTGCTGAACTAGCTGGCCTTAAGAAATCAGTTATCCTTGTGCCGTTTGAGCGTCTTCCTGGCGATCATCAATCCAAAAATGCCGAACGTCTCAAAGAACACGGCGCCGCTGCCGTGGTTAGCGATATGAAAATGGTTGAAAACCCCACTCTTTTACTTGACGAAATTCGTCATCTCATCAAATCGCCACGTCTACGCGCCGATATGGCAGATAAACTTTCCGAAGAAGCTCGTTCCGATGCTGCTCGCCGTCTCGCTGACTTAATTTTAGAGGAGGTCTAGGGTGGAAGAAGAGCCCAAGCTCGTTAGTCGTCGTGACCACAAGAAGTCTACTTTTATGCTCGGGCGCACCATCGGTGAGAAGAGGGAACATCTAGAAACCCGCAACGAGCGCGCCGCCGCCCGCAAAAAGGATAAGCAAAAAAAGACCTTACGTCTAATTTTTGCCATCGTGGGCTTCGTCGTTTTAATCGTGATTCTAGTTGTCTTGGCAAAATCATTCCTGGAAAGCAAAAGGGAAACACCGGAAGTAGAACCAGTAGTCACCCCAACGGACGTTATCGATAATCCTACTCCAACCATCGACATCGTTGACGAATCTGCTTCCGCCACCGGTGGCAAAATTACCAATCGAATGCGGGATTATATCGGCCAGCTCGAAGCTGACCTTAAATCCTACAGTATCACTCCAATTAGGGCAGTTATTCCACGCGAGGCCATCCGCGAAGTGGATTTTTATCTCGAAGGTTACTCTGGCTACATTAAAACCGTCATCGACCGCGGCGCCGGCGTCACTGCTGAAGATACCGACCGCATGCTCCGCTACCTAGCGGGCCAGGGCATTACAGATTTCGAATACATCGACGTCCGCATCGACGGCCGCGCCTTCTGGAAATAATTTCTGACAATCGCACAAAACAACTTGCATTAAACACAACCAGTATGGTATTATGTTTACATAACAAGGTCATTTCATGAAAAAGACTCAAAAACTATCATTCCTCAGCACCACACTAGGCGTCACCATCCTAGGTGGCATTATATTTGCCTCCACTAATTCATATGCCGATGTTACATCTCAAGTTACCATCAGTGTCCCAGTTGCCTGCACCATGAGCGGTACTGGCATGAATACTCACAATGCCGAAATCCAAAACGGCACTTCTAACTCTGCCATTGGTGAGACAACTATTAAAGCATTTTGCAATGACGCTGGAGGGTTTGCCGTTTACGCAATTGGTTATACGGACAACGAGGAAGGTAACAATGTCTTAACTAACTCAACCTTAGGTAGCACCTATGATATAGTCACAGGTACCGCTACCAGTGGCAACACAAGTAACTGGGCCATGAAACTAAGCACGGTATCTAGCCCCACTCCCACTTATCCCATCACCATCCAAAACTCCTACGATTCCTTCCAGCAAGTTCCTGACGATTACACTTTAGTTGCTAAACGCACTACTGGTACAGACACAGGCCAATCTGCCGAAGGCTCTACCCTAAAAACCACCTACCAAGCCTTTGTCTCTAAAACTCAACCCGCCGGCACCTACACCGGTCAAGTCAAATACGTACTTGTCCATCCCAACGATGCACCAAAACCTCAAAGACCAACTTCGTTAGACACGGCCTCCTATTTGCAAGATGTCAATTACTGCTCAGAAGATCTCACGACCGAGCATATTTATACCCTAAGAGATTCTCGCGATAATCAAGACTACAAAGTTGCCAAATTGGCAGATGGCAAATGCTGGATGCTTGAAAATCTCAACATCACCGGCGGCACTGCGCTTTCTAGTGATGATACCGACTTTACCAGCGACTATGTTTTACCAACTACGGATGGCTGGACCGTTACCAATAATAAACTTGTTTTACCGGCCTCGTCAATCTCGAGTTTTACTTCAACAGGAACCGATCGTAACAAGGCGGCTGTTTATAACTCAGGTAATAAAGAAAACTGCGGCAAAGATGGGTACGATGTCTCATGCTACTCATATTATTCGTGGGGCGCGGCTACGTTGGGGTCAGGCCGAACAATAGCGACCACGAACACCGATGCGCCATACAGTATTTGCCCTAAAGGCTGGCGATTACCAACGAGCGGTAGCTCTGCAAATGATGGATGGAAAAGAGGAGATTTTTATGCGCTTGCCACTGCTTATGGAGCCAATCTAGAGAATAGCTCTCAAGACAATTCGTCGACAACAGGAGTAAATTTTGATAAAAATGCGGGACCTGGATCCATTCCGAATTTTATTCACTCCAGCTACATCTTTGCCGGAAGCTATGTCGAAGGTTATCCTGCAGGCAAAAATGGGGGCGGTTTGTGGTCTTCTACGTCGTCAGCAGGTACGGATGGTGCTGTTGAATTTTCATTTGGCTCAACGCTTGTCAATGTAGCTGTAGGCATAGTCCGTATATCAGGTAACCCTGTTCGTTGCATTGCTCGATGATAAAGGTTCCGTCTTCAATGCCCCGATTAGATAGTGAGACATTGTTCGGTTTTTGTTCGGTAGGGTATAATTCCGTAATGCCCTACTTTTGTTCGGTTTTTGTTCTAGCTTTTTTGACATCTTCAAAATCAAAGCAGGGCAATACTAGGAAAAAACAGGGAAAAACGCAAAAAAGGGAAATAAAATGGGGAAAAGTCAAATTTAGCCAAAATTCAGCACAAAAATCGCCACCAACAGGGGTGGCAGCCAACTAGACTAATTCAGAAGTATAAAAATGATTTGGCCCGTTGTAGTATTTACAAAATCTTAGGCAATGCGTGGATTATTACTTCGCAAAATCTAAACCAAATGTAGCGAGCCTTGAACGAACCCGAGAGAGTTTTTGTAAATTTTAGGAAATTAGCTCGTGCGAGCCGTGAAGACAGCCGCGAGACACGAGTAATTTCCGTTAAGAAATTTACAAAAACTATCCCGGCGTGAAGTGAATCAGCTCGCGTAATTGTGTTTAGATTTTGCTTATAGTAAGTAATTCCCGCTCATCCAGGATTATTTATCCATTTAGGACGATAACTTAACCGTCTATTTACCATAACCATAATGTCTTAAAATCTATATTGTGCGACATTAAAACTATGCGGAAAAGTCGATTCATCATTCGTCTGGATTTCACCCAAAAATCCGGGCCTTTACCGTCTAGCCCGGATTTCTTTTAATTTCCTGTTGGCTTCTAGTGTTTTATACTTAAGAACCCATCTACCGAGTTGTCGACGTCTACGAAGCCGTCTGTGCGTCTAACAGGGGTAGACAGGGGTAATGGCTTATGTGAAGGCTTAATCTCGGCGGTCGATTTTTCTTGGTATTCCACCTCTGGACGAACAGGGGCGGGAACTGTGCTCTTTTGAACCTCATCTACTGTAGTAGAGAACCTATTAACAGGGGTAGAATTAGTATTATCAGAGGGAACTACGGGGGTAGTTTTTCGGTCGAATCGCTTTTTCCCTTTTTTGATGGTTGGTCGGGGTTTTTTGTTAGTGCGCTTCCCTTTTTTATTATCCTCAGGCTTTTTTGCAGTTACGATTTCCTGCCCGGTCTTTTCTGCTACCAGGCTTGCTAAATCTTTTAATCCCAATCTTTCTTTGCCTTCAGCGGTATTTGGGCTGAGTCCAGCTTTTTTGAAATCGGCTTGCGGTGTAGGCTCAAACTTAAAGTTCGGTTTTTGTTCGGGTTTTGTTTGGGCGGATGTTAGTCTTGCCTCCTTCATTACAGGTTTAAATACGGGTTTTTCCTTCGTGTCAATCACCAGCTTCGGTTCAGATTGTCTGCCAGAGTCCGACAATTCGCGTTTATATTTTTCAGACTGCTCGATGGTCTCACGGATTTCTTGTTCGACTTCCATACGTGGGCGAGCATAATACTCGCGTGAATGCGCCACGATGGCATCGAAATTATCTGCGGGCGTATCCGGGATTGAAAGGGTGGTAGCAGAGAAGGCTGGCACCTTTTCGCCGTTAATAATCATCGATATTACGAAATGACGATTGTTCAGCTGAATGATATCTGACTCTTCGAATGTTGGCTCGAATTGTTTGACCAGAACCGGCGCATCGTCTGCTGAAACGCGGAACGAAATCGTCGTACCTACGTTGCCAAACACCGCATCACGCACCTGATCGGTCATTTGAGCTACGTATTGGTTCGCTACCGTGAGATTTAAGCCATATTTACGAGCCTCAGAGAGTATCACTGCGAAAGATTCAGTAGCAAAGTTTTGAAATTCATCCACGTAGAGGTAGAATGGGCGCCTATCTTTCACATCTGGAATGTCAGAACGCGACATCGCAGCGAGCTGGACTTTGGTGACTAGGAAGGACCCTAGAATCCCGGCGTTATCTTCGCCAATCAAACCCTTGGATAGGTTGACAACCAGAATCTTGCCTTCGTCCATAATCTTTCGAATATCAAACGAAGACTTTGGTTGACCAATAATGTTACGAATAATCGGGTTGGCCGTGAATGCCCCCACCTTATTTAGCACTGGCGCGATAGATTCGTTGACTTGTTTTTCATTCCATTGTCCGAATTCATGTTTCCAGAACTGTAACACCGTTACGTCTTGGCAGTATTCCAAGGTCTCTTTGCGGAATTCCTTGTCGGTCAAGAGACGGGAAATATCCAACAAAGTTGTCGACGGCCTATCGAGTAGCGCCAAGAGGGTATAACGGAGAATATGTTCAAGCCGTGGGCCCCAAGAATCGCCAAACATACGTTTTAGCACCCCGATTACCTCCGAACAGATATTTGGTTTACGGGCCGGGTCTGTAATCTCTAACGGATTAAACGCAACCGGGAACGCCGTATCGGCCGGGTTGAAGTATACCACATCTTTCACGCGTGATTCGGGGACAAATCTTAGGTTATCAATCGCGAAATCCCCATGCGGATCAATAATACAGTAACCTTGATTATAAAATATATCCGAGAGTGCTAACAGCTCGAGAAGACCGCTTTTCCCTGCCCCAGTTTGACCGATGATGTACATGTGTCTTGAACGGTCTTTCCTTAGTAAACCAAATTGATGATTGATGCCACGGAAATTAGTTAGACCAAATGCTGAAATGTTTTCATCATTTGCGACTTCACCGGTGAGCACCGGTAATTTTGCCGGTGGCTCTGCAGTCTTAGAAGATGCCCACACAATATTTGGTGTCTCCACTGAGGTATGAGGCAAATGATAGACCGATGCTAGCTCGGAAATATTCAGAATAAAACCGCGATTCGAGAATTGACGCATCTTATACGAATCTAAGTCGGCCTTATTGAAACTTCCACCTAGCTGCTTAAAACCATTTAAATTAGTGGAATTATATTGCTTAAAAGTACCTACTAGTGCCTGCATGTTAAGACGCGCATCGGTTTCGTTTTGTCCAAGATATGCTAAGCGAATCTTAACCTCATAGCCTAGTTTGGTAGCCTTTTCTTCGGCCTTACTGATACGGGTTTTGTCGCGTTCAGATAGCTCAACCTTTACTTCAGAGCCAGTACCCCCTGCTGGTGGGCGGAATAATGCCAAAACTATTTCTCCAATATAGGTCCAATCTATACCCATGCCACCGAAAAGCGATTTACCACCAGCCTTCACTCGTTTAATCCACTTGTCGGTAGTATTCTTGTGCCAATCATCCGGAATCGGCCGCGTCAGAATTTGTATCCATAATTCTTCTGAGCGGTCTGGGCTAAGCTTTGCCAAAGTACCCGTAATACCGGCCAACGGATCCACCTCAAAGTTCTCAAATGTCTTAATTGGCAACGCCTCATTGTCAATTAGCCCTAGCTCCGCAGAGTAGGCTACCGGGTATTTACTTCTTTCATCGACGTAATCCTCGTTCATCTTATAAATCTGCACCGTAGGATATTGGGAATAAATCTGCCCCTCTACGAAACTTTGCAAAACTTTAGGCACCCATACATAAAACCTAATCTGCCCTGCCGTGGAAACGATCTCGAACGACAAGTGCTCTTGAATGCCGCCCGAATTCTTTAGTTCTTGTTTGTCACGGAGGATGCCGTGTAGAGAAGCAAACAGTTGCTCTGCCGCCAACTCCTTTTTGTCGTTCGTTTTAGGTATTTCTAGCATCAAAAGTACTGAATCAACATTCAGCACCTTCAATTTATTTAGTTTTTTATAGTTTTTGTAAGTTAAAAATGCCAGAATGCCCACCACGGGAATCCAGAATATCGGCATTAAAATAAAATGTATAATCGCTTCCATAGCTCTATTTTATCATAATTACGCTAAAGTATATAAATTCTTATCAACCTTTTTGAATAACTTCTTATTCTGCAAATTCAGTAGTATGGTGGTCTCTTTAACTTTGCGAGTTTTCAATACTCGCTTCACGATTTCTTCGCGCGTTAGAGGCTCAACCGAATTCTCCAGTATCAACTTGATGATATCCGAGATAGTTCCCTTCTTATAACCCCAAGACGACAACGCGTAAATACCTCGCCCAATCAACACAAATCGCGCATCTTTGATGAGCTCATTATGGATTGCCTGGACCGTGACGTTCTTACGCTTAAAATTCGACTCTTTAATTTCTTTCGCAATTTCCGAAAAATGCATCGGCTGCTTCTTGGCTTCTAGGATTACGAAAATCTTATCGCGAATGTTTTTGGGGTTTACTGATGGCCACTTGGCAAGCCCCCACATGCCATTAAGCTGTGCCAGTAACTTAGAAATTGACGCTACGGCGCGAATATGGTCAGGATGCTCATAATCTAGTTTTTCGTCAAGCTCGTCTAGCGTCATTGGCTTCTTGTTCTCGCGAATTGTCTTCACGATTGCATCAACCTTGTTGCGAATTTCAAGGCTATTACCATATTCAGCGATCCCCACCGCAGCATAATATTTGTCATTGTCATCAATCACGGTCAAACTCTTCGAAAAAGTCGCAATAAAATTAATGCCCGTCTGCTCACGCACGGTCACTTTTTCACCATAAACCTTGTTAGCTAAATCTGAAAGCCTTGCCACCCTACCCATTTCCGTCAAGTTTCGCACAAGTAGCTTTTCGGCGGGAGCAAGTTCTGGAATTTCTCCTTCTTCTGCTGCAATTTGTAGACGTATTAAAATGGCTTTTTCGAGTTGGCGAACGCGTTCCCTAGTAATAGATAACATCTCGCCAATTTGCTCTAAAGTTTCTTTTCGACCGTTGAGCCCGAAACGACGAGAAATAATCTCCTTTTCGCGGTCTTGTTCAATGATTTTTAGACTGCCTTTGATTGCATTTTTCAGGATTTCCGCGTTTTGCTCCATCGGTACCTTTCCTTCATCCACCCCAGTTAATATTGTCAATTTATACTATAATATCATAAGTTTTCATTTATGTCAACTATGAAAATTACTTTTTCTCACTTCTATTGTAACACACTTTTTACAAAAAACAAAAAAGTTTTTATAAACATAAACAATTTAGACAAAATATGGCAAAATAATTATTTACGAGCCGTCTTCTTGGTAGTGGTTTTACGAGCCTTGGTAGTTTTCTTTCTGCCACCACGTACACCGCGACGGGTAGTCTTGGGCTTATTTGCGAGCATTTCTCGCGCTACTGTCTCCGTGATTGATTTAGGATCAGTTTCTTTAGGGATTTTAGCGTTGTTGCGACGCCCCGGTCCCTTTATATAGGGACCATATGCCCCATTGATGATCATAATTTCGCCCCAGTCGGCAATGATAGAATCTACTTTGGCTTGGTATAAAGGTAAAGCTTCTTCCATAGTGATAGTATAAGGATCGTAATCCTTGATAGGTATATTATACTTGCCACCTTTTAGATATGGCCCAAATGGCCCATTGGCCGCTATTAGCTCTGCGCCATCCGATGCTTTGCCTAGCGAACGCGGCAATGCTGGTAATTCTAATTGTTTTAAAGCTTGTTCTAGTGTAACGGTCTTGACGGATTTACGCTTTGGTAAGGGTGCGAATCTCGGCTTATCGGCACCCTTCCCTGCTCCCTTACTACTGTTGTCACCTAATTGGATAAATCCACCGGTTTTGCCGACCTTGGCATATATCGGCTGGCCAGTCTCTGGATGATGACCGAGCAAGCGCGCATTATTATAACGCTCCACTCCGTTGGCGGTGAGTACCGTATCGCGAAATGGGCCATAAAAATCCTTCAACATCTTTACGCGTTCGAGTTTTGCTTCTGCCACCAAATCTAAATCTTTCTCGATATTTGCCGTAAATTTATAATCCACGATATTTTTGAAGTTATCGGTCAAGAATTCAGACACTAATTCCCCGATTGGTGTTGGTATCAATTTGCCCTTATTGGCTCCGAATTTCTCTCTTACGATAGTTCGCTTTACCGGTTTTGCGCCATCTGCCGATTCGTTGGTTGCTGCAATCCGAATCGTGGTTTTTGCTACTTTGGCATTCGCCATCTGTGTTGCCACTGTACGCGCCCAGATTAATTGGTAAAGTCGTTTTTCATAGTCATTCTTTCCTGCTGCCGTTCTGAAAACATCGGTTGGACGAATCGCTTCGTGTGCCTCTTGCGCAGAGGCATCTTTAGTCTTAAAGTGACGCACCTTTAGATAATTCTTGCCGAATGTTTCTTCGATATACTTAGAAATCGCGCCTACAGCCTGCGAGGATAGATTGAGCGAGTCGGTTCTGTGATAGGTAATCAAGCCTGCCTGGTATAATCCCTGGGCTGCCGACATGGTGGTTCGGGATGAGAAACCGAGTTTCGCATTTGCCTCAATCTGTAATGCCGCAGTAGTAAATGGCACTGGATTGGCTTTGCTCCCCTCTGTTTCTTCCACTTCAGTAACCACAAAGTCGGCCTCAGATAGTTTTCCAAGTAATTCCTGTGCGGCTTTTTCGTCTTGGGGCTGTTCGCCTTCCAATGCTGCTGTAAAACTACTACTCTTCTTAGCGGATGGCTCGACTAAGAGCTCCACCACATCTCGTTCTTGCCCTTCCGACTCGCCTTTTTCGACGTATTTACGCGCCTGAATAGCGGTCATAATTGAAGCGTAGGTGGATGGTCGTCCAATGCCGAGTTCCTCGAGTTTTTTCACCAACGAACCTTCCGTATATCTTGCTGGCGGTTTGGCGTAGGTTTGCTTTGCTACCATCTCGGTGAGTTTTAGTAAATCACCCCGAGTGACTTTTGGTAGCTCCAAATCTTTACTTTTGCCATATACTCTCAAAAACCCATCAAATATTACTACCTCGCCTTTAGCTACGAATGTGGTCCCAGTATTGCTAGGTACTTTTTGCACCGCGCCACCATCCTTGGCAAAATTGCCGGTCACTTTAAAGTTGTATTTAGAATCAAATTTTTCGATGTCCTTTTCGCGTTCTACGATTAGCCTTAGAGCCGGGCTCTGTACGCGCCCTGCCGAAATCGCTCCCGGCACCTTCCGCCGCACGATGTCTGATAGATCAAACCCGACTAGCATGTCCAAAGTCTGCCTCGCCTGCTGCGAAGACACCATATCCATATCTACCGTGCGAGGATTTTTGATGGCGTTTTCGAGCGCTGGTTTCGTAATTTCATGGAAAGTAATTCGAGCGGTATTCTTCGGCAACTTCAGCACCTCACAAAGATGCCACGAAATCGATTCTCCCTCGCGGTCTTCATCGGTTGCGAGCCATATTTTGTCGGCTTTTGTGGCCTCTTTTTTCAGTTCATTGATAATAGATTTATGGTCGGGATCAATTTCGTAAGTCACTTCAAACGTAGACTTATCTACCTTGGTGTCCTTCCGTATATGCCCAACCGAAGCCAAAACTTTGAAGTCCGACCCCAGATATTTTTCAATCGTGTGAGCCTTTGCCGGGCTCTCTACTATTACCAAATTTTTTGCCATATATTATATAATAACACACCACGCAAGCATGAGCATCAAAAAACCCTCAGGTAAGGGTGGGCATCACCTGAGGGTATTTTGGCCCTCT
>JAUMXR010000046.1 GCA_030528995.1 Candidatus Saccharimonadota bacterium
GGACATATCCCCTCTAAGGATACAATGCTGGTTCGATTCCAACCTGCCCTACCATTTTTTTATTAGTTAAATCACTCTCGACACCTCTTCCAGTGTCGTCTCGCCCCTAAGTGCCGCGAGCACTCCCTTTTGCTCCAAAGTCAACATTCCATTCTTCCGTGCTGCCATCTCAATCGCTTTCGTATTCACATCCGTCACATCTCCACGGATAAACGCTTGAATATCATCCGATACCACTAGCTGCTCCATAATCACCGTTCTACCATTATACCCAAATGGGCTATCTTCAGTCGCCACCGCATCGTATAGCGAAATCTCATTCAAATTAATTCCCTGCATCTTTTCGCTAGACACGCCATCCAACACTTCTCTAATATATTTTATCTCCGCCTCAGTTGCCGGTCGCTTTTTCTTACTATCCGACAACTTTCTCACCAATCTCTGTGCGATAATCAACCGAATCGAACTCGCAAAAATCGGATTCACGCCAATCAGGTCAATCATTCTCGCAAAGGCCGCGCTAGTAGAATTCGCATGGAATGACGACAGCACCAAATGCCCCGTAATCGAAGCCTGAATCGCCGTCTTCGCCGTATCTGCATCACGAATCTCCCCCACCATCACCACATCTGGATCCAAACGTAGCACCGATCTTAGACCCTCCGCAAACGAACCCCCGTCGTTGGTGTTAATTGGAATCTGCGAAATGCCCGTAATTCCATATTCAATCGGATCTTCCAATGTAATTATTTTCCTGTCCGTAGTATTCAAAGCGTTCAACATTGAATACAAAGTCGTCGACTTACCAGAACCCGTCGGACCCACCATCAACACTAGACCGCGCGGATGTGAAACCACTTCATTGATTTCCCGCTTTTCTTCTTCCGAAAGTCCCAACAAATCCAAGTTCAACAACGACTCGTCAAAATTAAATAGCCTCAGCACCGCATCCTGACCGTACATCGTCGGAATTGTTTCCACACGAATATTCAAAAGATGCGAAGCTCCGTCTCGATGAATTTCCTTTTGCATATGACCAGACTGCGGTTGACTCGAAGCCGTTGACACATTTGCTCTCGACGACAACTCGCCCATAAAAATCCGATACTTATCTTTATCGATATTTGCTACAGGATGGAGCAAACCGTCGACCCTCATCCGAATCCGGATTGTATCTCGCATATTTTCAATGTGGATATCACTTGCGCCCAACTTATCCGCCTGATCAATCAAGAAATCAAACACTTTATCAGTTGAAACCCGCGCCAAAGTCTGCGACACACTAGCAATCGTTTCCGAATCCCCTTCACCAGCAATTTTAATATCATCGTATTTTTCTACCTTAGGCGGATCGTATCGCAACATAAACACTTTATAAGCCGAGCCCGAAATCAAAAAGAAATTAATTCTTTCACCATTGTCATTATATTCTCGTCGCATCCGCTCAATCACCGAACGCGGCGTCTGGCTTGTCACCATAAACTGATAATTCTCTTCATTACCACCTTTTTGTAACGGAATGATGAAATCCCGATGCATCTCTTCTACTGACAATAAATCCGGCACTAACGGAATCCGATTCTCAAACCCCCGTGTATCAAGATAAGGCAATCCTAAAATCCGCCCCCGCTCCGCCGTCGCACGCTCCTCATTATCCCGCCGCTTTTGCTGCAAATCATTCTCGTTCATACTATCATTATAGCACAAGCGCGTTCAACATTATATGCCTACTTCAAACTTTTCACAAATTCCATAAACAAAGGATGTGGATTCAAAGGTCGCGATTTAAATTCCGGATGAGCTTGTGTTGCCACGAAATATTTACAATCTGGTGCTTCTACAAATTCCACTAATTTACCATCCGGCGAAGTACCCACTATTCTCAAACCACCTTTTTCAATTTCCGGCAAAAACTTTTTATTCACTTCATAACGATGGCGATGCCGCTCTATCACCTCAACCCCACCATCTTCAGAAACTTCCGTCCCATATACATACTCGCCTTTTTCCGCCGCCTTCTTATAAGTTTTTGCTACTTTAGATTTTGGGTTAAGTACAGCTCTATAATCGCCTAACCGCATCGTTCCACCTGTAGATTCCTTCCCCTTTTGACCCTCCATAATGTATATCACATTATTATTATCCGCCTCGCTTGCTCCGAATTCCTCTGAATTTGCTTCCTTCACCCCACCCTTCCGAGCCGCTGCAATACATGCTACTTGTAAACCAAGACACAAACCGAGGTATGGCACGTTATGATCCAAAGCGTATTCCGCCGCCTTAACTTTACCTTCGACCCCCCTCGCACCAAATCCACCCGGCACCACAATGCCATCACAATCTTTCAACCGCAACATCGCCTCATTCTTGTCTTCCGATACCGACTTGTCGCCCAATTCTTCAGCATTAATCCAGCAAATCTCCAGGTTCACACCGTTCCAAGCCCCCGCCGCCTTCAAAGCCTCCGTTACACACATATAAGTATCATCATTCCCTACATACTTCGCCACTAATCCTACTTTCACGGTCTTTGTATACTGCCGTGCCCTCCGTCGCGAAAATTCCTTCCATCTTTTCATATCAGGTTCTTTAGTCTCGCCCACAAAATCATCCAAAATCGCCAGTACCCCAGACTTCAAAACGTTAAATGGCACATCATAAACACTCTGAATATCCGGTAGATTCACCACCGCATCCGAAGAAATCCCCGAAAACGCCGCAATTTTTTCACAAATCGCTCTTGGCGCCGGTTCTTCCGTCCTCACACATACCACATCCGGGATAATACCAAAACCCCGCAAATCTTTTAATGCATTCTGCGCCGGCTTTGTCTTCAGTTCGTTCGACGTGTGAATAAACGGCACATAAACCACCGAGACATACAAACAATTCCTTCGCCCCACTTTATTCGCAAACAACCGAATCGCCTCCACAAAAGGCAGCCCTTCATAATCTCCAATCGTTCCCCCAATTTCCACAATATGGATATCCGACTCCGCCGAAGCCTTCTCAATCTTTTCGCACACCAAATTTGTAAAATGCGGTACTAACTGTACCGTCTTACCATGAAACCCGCCCGCTCGCTCTCTCTCAATCAATTCTTTGTAAATCGAACCAGACAACGTAATCGAATATTTCGAAGTCTCAAAATCCAAAAATCTTTCATAATGTCCCAGGTCCAAATCCGTCTCCACGCCATCATGCGTCACATAGCATTCACCATGTTCCACTGGGTTTAGCAGCCCAGCATCCACATTCAAATAAGGGTCGCATTTTTGCATCGTCACTTTATAACCCTTTGCCTTCAAAATCGCCCCAATCGACGCCGCCGTAATTCCCTTACCGACTCCAGACAACACCCCACCAGTTACAAATATATATTTACATTTTTTATTTTTCATTCCCTGGGTACCTCCTTTTACCCACCCAAATTAATATAACCTATTTCCATCATTATAGCATAAACATAAACAAAAAACCAAGACTATAATCTTGATTCCTTAAGTTTGGCGGAAGGGACAAGATTCGAACTTGCGATACTTTCGTATGCTGGTTTTCAAGA
>JAUMXR010000021.1 GCA_030528995.1 Candidatus Saccharimonadota bacterium
ATTCCGCTACACTCGCAGCATTTCTAAGCGACCTCGATAAATCTGAAATTATAATACCGTTCATTAAATAATCCGGCTCCGACAATTCCTGTACTTCACAATATTTCTTCATTTCATTCATCCAGCTCTCTTCTAACCCAAACACTGCCGCATACGGCAATAATTTTTCATAAAGTTTTACAATCCCCTCTGGCGATGTATCCGCTCCGTCCACACTCTGTAATAGCTTCAATCTATCCGCCTCCGCAATCTTGATATATAGCTTTAGTCCATCCATGTACCGTGACGCTTCTAAACCCTTCAGAGTATGGTAAAGATATTTTTGGGTATTCTTCTTCAAACAAGATTTCATAATCATTGTAGCAACAATTATTACAATCATTACCGGCCAAAATACATCTTTCCCCACCAACGCCCCTGCGCCACCAAAGTACTCTATAATATCTTCTCTCACCGACATTAACATTGGTAACACGAAAAATAGCACTATTGACCAACCTACCACACTACCAACAGTGCTACCGACATTTACCCCACCAATTCTGTATTTTGATTCCACCAAGCCATCTGTCTTAAGCGCAGAGAGCACAGTGTCATCAAACTTCTTAGCCAACCTCACTAAAGTACTATCGGCCGATCTCACTTTAACGTTAATTGTATCACCAACTTCTGGTTCAGCACCGCCATTTAAAATCGTCAGTACTATTAATTCTTCCATCCGAAGACCGTCTATTTCTTTAACTTCAATTATCCAGCGATTCGTCTTCAAAATCTGATCGTCTTTCTTCCTAAAACTAATCTTACCTCTTACCACCATGTCTAACAGTAAAGCCACTTTGACGTTCTTTTTGGTCCCAATAAAAATCTCCGCCATTTCAGCAATACTATACTGCTTATGAGGCTGGTATTCTGGCTTTACAAAATAGCCTTTATAATAATCTCGCTTCGAACGCGACTTGGCATACTTTCGAAGAGAAGAAAACAGAATCAAACCACAAATTAATGCCGTAATCACTATAATCCAAACTAATGTATAGTTCTTTTGAGCAGGTGGCACTTGGAAAGAACCAGACTTCAGCTCAATATCAAAAGTTAAATTCTCATTGCTCGCTATATTACTTGTCGAAAATTCCACTCCATCCTCAATGGTTTTTATTACACATCTTTCTTGCCCTTTTTCCCCATTTTTACCCACATAGCACCAAGATTTACCAGTAAAATCATTTACTACATCTTCCGCAAAATGTACTCTTGCCGTCAACTTATCAAATCTTTGATACCATCCATTACCATTTGTGTCCCAATACAGCTCTTGATAATCACCAAAGTCTGTCACCACCTGTTGAAATTCATATTCAAAAGTATACTTTTGTTCACCTAGTACATATTCGTTTGTCCCAGTACATACCTCATAATGATTGCTATATTTATCGATGCTATAAATTGGCTCATCTTCGCCATTCCGAGTAACCTTTATGTTTGAACGAGAAAGATATGGCAAGGTCATATTTCCACCGTCTTGATTCGTAAATGGTATCTGTCGACATATTCCTTTATTTTGATTATAATCCGGAAATACTGCCGTCAACGATTCTACCACTTTTAAATGCGAAATATTATTCTCATCACGACTCAGATAATAATCTCCCGTGAAATCACTGAAATAATAATTATCCACCCCAGCACTTACTGGTGTGACTATGAGCGTTGATAATAATACAATGGCAAATAATACTCTCTTCATATTTTTATTATACCAAATCATAATTCTTATGCTATACTTAATATATGGATAATAATAAAGTTATGATTGTGGGCACTGGTAATGTTGGAGCGAGCATTGCTTTCGCCCTGATAAACCAGCGTACTGCTGTCAACGAAATAGTGCTAACCGACATTATCGCTAAGGACGCCGAAGGCGAAGCTATGGATTTACGTGATGCCCTTGCCGTAGCACCAAGCTACGTCAAAGTCAAAAACGGCACCTATAAAGATGCCAGAGATTGCGACGTAGTAGTGATTACCGCCGGTGCCGCTCAGAAACCCGGTGAAACTCGTATGGATTTGCTCAAGAAAAATGTTAACATCCTACAAGGCATGATTGAACAAATCATGGCTTCTGGGTTCGATGGTATTTTCCTAATTGTCACCAACCCGATGGATGTCCTCACGTATTACGCCATGAAGTTTTCCGGTCTTCCCGCTGAGCGCGTCATTGGTTCCGGCACAGTCCTTGATTCCGCCCGCCTCCGTTCCCGCATCGCCGGCTATCTGAACATCAACCCTAAATCCGTCCACGCCCACCAAATTGGCGAGCACGGCGACACCGAACTTACTCTTTGGTCTCTTGCCGACATTGGCGGTCAAAGAATCAACGAACTTCTAAACAAGAAAACTCGCGATGATATTTCCGAGTACGTCAAAAAAGAAGCCTACGATATCATCGAAAAGAAAGGCGCCACTTACTATGGCATCGCCACTTGTGTCGCTCAAATCCTCAACTGTATCCTAAACGATGAAATGCGCGTCCTCGCCGTCTCGTCCTATGACCATTTCAGCGATACTTCCTTTGGCTTCCCATCCATCGTAGGTAGGCAAGGCATCGTTCGCCGCCTCGACCTCAAACTTTCCGAACACGAAGGTATCGAACTCCAAAAATCCATCAACACCCTAAAAAAAGCCATCAGCTCAGTCAAACTATAAAGACTGCATATACAATAATAGTTCTTGCTTCACGAAATCATCGGCAACTTTTTCAATCTCTTCCATGAACTTCGGCGCTAGCCTATTTAGTCGTTCCGTACGATATTTCTCATATGCTTCCGCTTCCGATTCCGATAAAGTCTCCGGATAGTTTCGTCCTTTATAATGAAGTAGCAGTTCCGGCAACCTTTCATCTACAAAATCTGGATGAAAATCCGCTAACTTACTTGGCTCAGCATTTCGCACCGCCGCCACCTTCACTCTATCCACATCGTTAAGAAATCCATCATAAATCGCACCTTCCGGCTCCAAGGCTGGCGGAAATTCCGGCCTATTTTCATATTCACTGCGCATTTGCTCCGCAAATTCCGGATGTTCTAACAAAGTTTTTATATTCTGTTCCACAACTTCCTTCGTTAGACCAATCTTCTCCCAACCATCGCCTGCTTCAAGCACGCTAATTGGCGCCACCGCCGGGCATTTGTTATAACAAAACTCCTTCACCACCGGATAATGACTTTCGTCGTCGAGCTCACTCAAATTATAACGCAAATCATATACTAATATATTGCCATTTCGAGACGTCGTCAACGGGAATACTACCGTAGTTTTATTAAACGCATTCGCGTATCTTCCCGAAGCATACACAAATGGCTTCGGCTCTGCTAGATTCACCATTTTCTGCACTTCCCGTTTGTCTCGCATCTTATATAAATACTCAAATAGTTTCGGTTGTTTATCACGAATCAGTTTTGCCACCGCAATCGTAGCGTAAACATCAGATAAAGCATCGTGCGCATGCTCGTGCGACACACCATTTAGTTTCGTAATCAATTCCAGGCGGTTCGTTGGCACGCCATCCTCTCGGAATGGCCATTCGATTCCCTCCGGACGTAAAGCCCTTGTTAATCTCACTACATCTAAGATATCCCATCTGCTACGCCCGTCTTTCCATTCAAACTCATACGGGTCATAAAAATTCCGCCAGAAAATCGCTCGCATAAATTCATCATCAAATCGTACCGTGTTATATCCTACTGCGCAAGTCTCAGGCGTAAAAATTTCCTCCGTCACATATTTACAAAACTCTGCCTCGTTAATCCCATCCATCAAAGTCTGTTGTGGTGTAATTTTAGTTACCGCAATTGCTGATGGACTCGGCAAAGTATCATCCGTCATCTTCACCAAAATATTCACCGGTTCACCAACCGGATTTAATTCCAAATCAGTCCTCTGCCCCGCAAACTGCATTATTCTATCTTCGCGTGGCTTCAGTCCCGACGTCTCCAAATCATAAAAGAAAAATGTTTTCATATTCATCCTATATCATATAACGTCGCAAATTTCAAATTTTCGCTAAGAACCGCTGACGCACCTAATACTGTAGCCGCTGCTCTTTTCGCTGTTACTGGTACCTGGGTAGACACCCGAGCTAAACAGGCGCAGGAGGTACGAATAGTCGTAATCGACCGCAGTAGACGACCAATAGCCGCCGCTGCTGCCCCTAATGCTAGCAGACGACGTATAGAAGACGCCAGAGTAGAGGAAGTTATTGGGGAATTTCCTAAAGGCTTTAGTGGCAGTGTCACCGTTTGAATTGGTCGTGTTACTAGAATAATTAGCGTAACCGCTATTAGGAGTATCCTCGTAAGCCGTAGTAATACTACCCATAATATCGTAACCTAGATTATAGAATTCACGGAAGGTGCTGGTGTCGCCAGTTACATTTACGCCACTAGTATTACCAGAGGCATAAGCCATACCACCAGTAGGCAAATGCCACCCAGCTGGGCAGAGTGAAGTGTTGGTTACGCTACTATTATTGGTATTATAATAGGTAGTATCAGCAATAGCGGCAGCCCAAGTGTAGTAATTACCATAACTGTACATTGCTGAGCTGTTGGTGGTAGGCGTAGAAGCACGAGCGGAGGTATTAGTATTATTATAGCGTGGCATACGATAACCAGCGTAGCTAGTTTGGCTGATATCTATAGTGGCAGTACCGGACTGCGTACCAGCATAGTAGAGGGAGTTGGCAGTAGTGGCATCGGTTGCTCCAGAAGTAGCTGTGAAGTCAGCAGTTTCTGCATCGGCTAAACCAGAGAAGTTACCATAAGTAGAGCTTGTGCCAAAGCCTTGGGCAAGGGCGCCGGTACTGTTGTCGCTGTTGGTGCTTTCTAGCCTTAAGTTTTCAATCATCCAGCAGTTACCATCAGCAAGTTTAGCAATGGCGTAGGTGTTATTATCACGTTGGTCAGTAAGAGCGGTGACAGAACCTTGTTGCAAGCCAGAACAGCCAGACCAGTTCTGGATACTACCCTCAGACCTCACCCAAATGGCATATAGTGATAAACCATTAGTAGTGGTCCCAGTAGGAACAGTAATAGTTTCTTGTGGACCGTATTTGTGGCCACTATAGTCATATGTATCACTCCAGCCAGCAAAGCCATAGCCAGAGCGGGAGAAGTTAGAAGCTAGAAGCATTATTTCGGTTCCATCAGCAGTAGCAATTTGTTGTCCCATTGTACCTTCATAAGCAGTAAGTGAGTTAGCATTGTAGCAGATTTTACCAGCAGTACATGCTACTGGGCCTAGTTGCGGTTCAGGGTTAGCTACAGCATAGAAGTTAATAGTGTTGGTGTAATCACCAGAAGCTTGGCCACTACTAGCTTTAGCACCAATCTTGAATTGTACAGTCTTTTGTTCGCCTTCAGTACCAGTTGTACTAATGAGCGTTACTCCACCATTACCACGTTCATCTGCATTAGTATTGTTGTCTAATGGCAATCCGTTATATCCAGCAGTAGTACTTCCTACACTACCACTCACCCATGTACCACTACCACCATTGCAGTTAGCGGCAGTATTAGCACAGTATGAATATCCCCATGTATTATCACTAAAGTTAGCTAGGGTAGCTTTATTAGTAGATAGATTAGTAAAGGCATATGTACTATCATTAGTATTTACTAATGCACTAGTACCATTTTTAACTCCTACCGTAGCACTTAATTGGAATCCTGCAGAACCATTAGTATTAGCTCCCACTGTAATAATATTACTATCTAAAGCATCTCCAGGTGCAAGGTCAGAAATTACGAGATTAGGAGAAGATAGATTAATGGAAATGACGGAGTTGAAGGTGAATTCTATATCGGTATCGGAGGAGTAGGTGAGAGCGGAAGCATCCCCCCCATCAAATACAGCTACACTAGCGAACAAAACCATCGCCATCAAAACAAATGATATTTTCAAAAACTTCTCATATATATTAACTTTCATACTACCATTATACACTAGCACTTTCCCACGCGCAAGACCACCACCAATAACAACACTGGTTCAGTTTTCCACAGACCTCACCAAATAGCCTAATCTTCACCCACCGAATCGTAGTCGATGCCATATTGCGCATATTGATAGCGCATAAATGCCTTGTCTAACTCTTCCGCCATAGACTTAATCGGCTCAGCTTTCGCCACCGCCATTATCAAGAACTTCAAAGGCTTGTTTTTACCACCACAAATTTCCATCGAATCACCATATGCCAGTTCAGACGGCACCGTAATTTCCCGAATGCCACCAATCTTCATCCCCTCAACTCCAGCCGTCCAACCCTCAATCATGCCAAGCGATGGATCTAGAATCTTCGCGAATGAAGTTGGGTTATCATTATCATCAAACGAAGAATCAAACACTGATTCATCCGCACACCAACCCACATAATAAGCTAAGTAGTTCGAGCCATCAGTTTTGACCGCATCGCCAGAGCCTTCTTTCAAATCGCGCTTCGCCAAAGCCCCCTCATTAGCCGCAGTCTCGTTATAGGCCTTAATCTCACCCTTGTAATTCATAAACTTGTCGTAATCCGACTTAGTTGCTTCAGCGAACTCTGTTACCTTCTTATTATAAGCTTCCTCATATTCCGCCACTTTGGCTTGGTCAATCTCCGGGGTATCGGTTGAGCTACTAGCCGACTTCCCACCGTTCAAAACAATCGCCGCATAACTCGCGATAATCGAACCTAACATTATTACCGCAATTACTATTATTAAAATACGCTGTTTCGTACTGGTTTTCAGCTCTTTTTCTTCCATTTCAGAATCTCCACTTATTTTTATTCCCTATTATTATAGCACAAAAATAGCCCCTAAAGGGGCTATTTTAAGTTATTCAGCCTTTTTTTCAGGTTTTTTTAAGATTTCAACTTTCTTAAACGAACCCCCAGCTTTTTTAATCGCCTCAACAGCAGATTTCGAAGCAAACTGGGTTTCAAGCTCAATCTTAGACTTCAACTCACCGCGTGAAATCACTTTCACTTTCACAAAAGGCGAAGAAATCAACGCAGCTTCAGCCAACTTATAGTTATCGACCTTGCCAGACAAATCATTCAATCTGTCAGTATAGACCACTTCGGCCTTAGCATGGAAAGATTTGAAACCTTTTAGCTTTGGCACAGCTTGCATAATAGCACGCTGACCGCCCATGAACCCTGCCGGCATCTTGCGATGACCAGTACGGGCCTTCTGACCTTTAGTACCACGACCAGCAGTCTTACCTTGACCAGCCGCAATACCACGACCTTTACGGGAAGGGCGTGCGTTCTTCTCTACTACTAAATCATTGTATTTCATTACTTATCCTCCTTTTTCGAGGTCTTCTTTGCTGTAGCCTTAGCAGTGGCTGGCTTCTTAGCAGCGACTTTCTTCTCTGCTGGCTTTTCGGCCTTCTTCGCCACAGCTTTCTTCTCAGCTACTTTCTTTTCGGTCACCTTCTTTTCAGCGGGTTTCTTTACCGTAGCTGGTTTTTCAGCTGGCTTCTCGGCTTTCTTCTCTGGCATCGGCTTGCCTTCGTTGCAAACCCACTCACTACGTGGTTTCTGTTGCTTCAAACCTTCAATCACAGCGTAAGCAATGTTTACCTTGTTAGTCGAACCAAGTGATTTCGAAATCAAATTCTTCACACCAGTAAGGCCCATGATGGAACGCACTGTACCGCCAGCGATAATACCAGTACCAGGTGCAGCTGGTTTCATCAAAACATCAGCACCAGTAATCTTAGTACGAGTTTCGTGGCAAATCGTTTCCTTATCCATGTTGAAAGTAATCATGGTCTTCTTGGCTTTGCGTTCAGCCTTCGATACTGCCGTAGTCACATCGTTACCTTTGGCTACACCAATACCGACTTTATTCTTGTGATTACCAATCGCAACTAATGCCTTGAAACGCATTCTACGACCACCTGCCACCGTACGTGACACGCGATCAACCGCGATAGTAATCGAATCATATTCTTTTTTGCCCGCATCCGCACGCACACGGTCACGACGATTGCGTCGTTCCATCCGCTTGCCAGAAATATCTCGGGTTTGCTTTGTCGCGGCCACCTTATCTTCCATCTTGAGGGTGCCGGACTTATTGATAACCCGTGGGGCTTTCTTCTCAGTCTCTGCCATAATTAAAACTCCAATCCTTCTTTGCGAGCGGCTTCAGCAAGTGCTGACATCCGACCGGCATATAATTTAGCACCGCGGTCAAATACGACCTTTTTCACCTTAGCGGTTTTTGCCTTCTTAGCAATCTCGGTTCCGATTTGAGCGGCTTTTTCTGACATACTGCCAGTCATTTTGCCACCAACAGTCGTAACATATGCCAAAGTGACTTTCTTATCATCATCAATTACCTGCGCGGTAATGTGTTGATTGCTGAAGTGTACTGACAACCTTGGGCGTTCTGCCGTGCCATGAATCTTGGCACGAGTTCTTTTAGCTCTAAATTCACTTTTCATTATTTCTTACCCGCCTTTCCTGCCTTGCGAAGGATAACTTCGTCGACATATTTAATGCCTTTACCCTTGTAAGGCTCTGGTTTCTTGAGAGAGCGGATTTCCGCAGCTACTTGGCCGACCTTTTGTTTGTCGATGCCACTAACTGTGATTTCCATCTTATTGGTAGTAAGTTGTACACCTTCTGGCGCACGATATTTCACTGGGTGTGAAAACCCAAGTGCCATCTCAATCTCCTGACCACCGCCAGAAAGACGAAAACCTACACCGTTAATTTCTAGTTTTTTCTCGTAACCCTTGGTTACCCCAACTACGGCATTGTTGAGCAATGCGCGCTGAAGGCCATGCCAAGCTCGAGACTTTGGCTCATCATCCTCACGGGTGACGGTCAAGACATTTCCATCGATGGCAACCTTTGTTTTAGGCTGCACCGGTACAATGAGTTGACCCTTCGGGCCTGCAACAGTGATTTCACTATCGCCGACCGTGATTGTCACTCCCGCCGGAATCTCGATGGGTTGTTTTCCGATACGACTCATTTGTCTCCTTTAATTTAATAATATCCTTACCATTATAGCATAAATCATAAGAGAAGTAAACCCCTTAAGCAGATTAAAACCTCAATAAAAGCTTATCCACGAACCGAAGCGAGAATCTTCCGCGCGTTCCCCACCAAGACTTTTTCGAGTTCTGCTTCGTTATAATATTTCGCCAACTTTTTCTCAGCCAACTTCAATTGCTCCCCTCCGCCGCAGTGGTGCGTATCCGTTCCGAATGCAAAAATCAACTTCTCTTTTACAAGCTTTTTGATGGTTTTCTTAGCTCCGCTGCCATATTTACCCATGATACTACCCAGATTTCCCTGTAGCAACACCCCCATCTCATGCAATTGTTCCGCTATGCTAATATCATTCTGTACGAGCGTATATCTTTCTGGATGCGCCAAAACTACTTGAAACCCCCTATTCATCAAATCCAGAAAAACATCTTCATAATTAGGAAATTCTTCATTTAAAGGTAGCTCAATTAATAAATATTTACTCTGAGCTAATCCCGAAACTTTCCCAGCCTTAAGTAAAGACAAAATCTCGTCATCAATATAAATCTCATTCCCGAGATACACTTTCACTCCGATACCTTCATCTAACAAAACCTGTTTCAATCGTTCGAATAATTTAAAATTTTCCCGATACGGAGAAACAAATTGTGTCTCGTTCATATAATGCGGAGTCGCAATCATCTCCGTCACGCCAATTCCAGCCAATTCCCTGATAATCTCAACGCTATCCGTTAGCGTTCTTGCACCATCGTCCACACCCGGCAAAATGTGTGAATGAATGTCTATCATTTCTTACCTGTATCGCCGTAATAGTAATAGCTATTATAATAATGAGTACCTTTGCGGTTCACCATATTAAACACCACGCCAGCCACTTTAGCACCAACTTTATTCAAAGACTCACTTGCCGCCTTCAAATCATTTCTCGCCGTGTTGCCATCCTTCACTACCAACAAAGTCTCGTCCATCAAGCGCGACAAAATCACCGAATCCGTCAAACCACCAATTGGCGCGCCATCGAAAATCACAATATCATAATGATCGCTCAAAATCTTCACCAGGCGCTTGTTTTTCTGCGACGCAAGCAACTCACTTGGGTTTGGTGGATAAGTACCACAAGTAATCAAATCCAGGTTATGCACTTTTGTTTTACGAACATACTTGCCGAGGCTTCTCAAATCCCCCGTTAGCAGATTTGAAAGACCACCAGTATTCGGAATTCCAAACAAACGATGCAAGCGTCCTTTTCTCAAATCACAGTCCACTAGAAGTACTCTCTTACCGGCCTGAGCAAACGAAGTTGCGAGGTTAGAAGATATAAAGCTTTTACCCTCACTAGCATTAGTACTAGTAACTAAAATTGTTTCAAGTTCTTTATCAATTACAGTAAACTGCAAATTAGTCCGCAAGCTCTTAATATTCTCACTCACAATTGCCTTCGGCGACTTCTCAACAATCAACTCGCTACCAAGCCTCTTAGACTTCACATCGCTCTTCAAAATCTTACCAGCCACAGGCAGCCCAACCATCTTTTCGATATCATCGCTATGCTTCACGGTATCATCTAGATAGAATCTTAAGAACGCAAAACCTGCCACCACCAAAATTGCAATCGCAATCGCCAAAATCAAATCACGTGTCAAAGTATTATTTGACGGTGTCTCAGGCGTCACCGCGATTGAAAGCTGTGTTACGTTCTCGATTTTATAAATCTCAGTCACCTGTTTTGCGAACACCGCTGCGATTTCATTTGCAATCGTTGCCGCCAATTTGGCGTTTAAGTTCCTTGCCGTAATGCTTAGAATTGCCGTATCATCCACCGGTTTAATGGTAAGATCTCGGCTTAATTCCTTCACGCCCATGTGGAGGCCCAGGTTCTCAATCACTTGAGCAAGTACCAATTCACTTTTCGCAATTTCACTATAAGTCGTAGCTAGCTTCTGGCTGGCGTTAATATCATTCAAAGTGGCAGCCGTACCTTCTGTCCCATCTGATTTTGCAATTACTACTGAAGTTTGTGCTTGGTAAACTGGTTTTTTAATCATTTTGTCATAAACTACTACGCCAACCACTGCAAGTACAACTACAATCACAAACGCCAAAATATAATGTTTCAAATAACTAAAATAATCTTTTATATTTATTTCTTCCATTTAAAATAACTCCTGCCCATCATTATAACATAACCATTTAAAATGTAAACCTAATTTCTTACTCATTTTTTAAATATTCGTTAATTTTAGCCTTCACTTCTTCATAAGAATTTGTATACGGTATCATTACAAATAAAGGCCCGTCAGATTCGTGAGTATAAGTCAAGTCATACACACCATCACCATCCAGTGCTACTGATTCAATTTGCCAATCTTTTGCTTCGTTAAGTTGCATTTTGATAAACGCAGTGATTTCGTCCCGAGACAAATCAGTTTCAAACGAATCCGCCGCCACGTTCAATATCTCAGGAGCTTTCAATAAATACTCTTTTGACCCAGACAGCTTCTGAATAATAGCCGTTAGAACTTCTTGTTGGTTAGCGCCACGATGTTTGTCACCTGTATAATATTTTTTGCGCTCCCGCGAGAACCTTAATGCACATTCACCATCCACCGTTTGCGTCCCCTCTATATAATAGCACATCTTACCACTCCGCCGTTCAGACTTTAAGTTCATCGCTGTGTCCGAGTATATTTCAATCCCGTCCAGTTCATCCACTACATCAACTACAGTATCAAAACTCACTTTTAAAATACGGTCAACCTTTATGCCCCAAAAATCTTCAAGCGTCGCTTTGCTCATTTCAACCCCAAACATTGCAGCATGTGTCAATTTATCCTTTAAACCCTCCGTGCCATGCAATTGTACGTAAGTATCACGCGGCGTCGAGGCTAGCAAAATCTTGCTCTGCCCAGGATTCACCACCACCAAAATGTTCACATCCGACAACGCGGTCGGGTTATCAACCGTAGTGCGCGAATCGACACCTGAAATATAAAGAATAAATGGTCTTTCTGTCAAACCCTTCTCGCCTTCATCGACCGGCGTATCGCTAACAATGGTCGAACTAACTTTGCCTAGGAACGCGTCAAACGCATCCGTATAACGTAGCGCAAAAATGCCACCTATACTTATTGCCACAGACAGTAACATGCAAATAATTCTCACCACGATTAATGATTTGTGCTTTATAAATAGCGGGGTTATACAAACACCCACAAACACAACCATCGCACAAATTGCCAAACCCACTATCCATCCCTCAAAAATCCCGATCCGAAGGAGCGATACTATTAGCAACGTCGATACAATCGCCTGCACCACCAATAGAACCGCACCTATTATTCTAAGAGTTAAAATCAGTTTTCTGCTATGATGTTTTCCCACTTATCTAGTCCCTCGCAAATAAGTCCCTCGTATAAACCTTTTCCCGCACATCGTCTAACTCCGGCGTCATCCGGTTCGCCATGATAATCGAACATTCTTCCTTGAAACGCTTCAAATCGTTCGTGACTTTCACACCATCAAACTCGTCGTTTTCCAAAGTCGGTTCATAAATCAAAACCTTCTTTTTGTTTTCTTTGAAAATTTTGATGATATCATGAATCGCCGCATCACGGAAATTATCCGAATCTGACTTCATCGTCAAACGATACACGCCAATCAATTTTGGATTAGTCGCCATCACCTCATCCGCAATAAACTGCTTGCGCGTAATGTTGGCTTTTACAATTGCTTTAATTAAATCTTGTGGCACACCTTTATAATTTGCCAATAGTTGCTTGGTATCTTTCGGCAAACAATAACCACCGTAACCAAACGAAGGGTTATTGTAATGTGACCCAATCCGTGGATCCAAAGAAATCCCGCTAATAATACTCCTTGAATCAATTCCCTTCACTTTAGCATAAGTATCCAGTTCGTTAAAATACGCCACACGTAACGCCAGATAGGTATTAGCAAATAATTTCACTGCCTCAGCTTCTTTGCTGTCCATCGCTAGAATCTGTACATCATCCGCGAGAGCCGCTTCTCGCAAAAGCTCTGCAAACCTCTGCGCTTCCTCCGAATAGGAACCAACTATAATACGCGAAGGATACAAATTATCATACAAAGCTCTTCCCTCACGCAAAAATTCCGGTGAAAAGAAGATATTATCGATATTATATTCTTGGCGAACATGTGTTACGTAGCCAACCGGAATGGTCGATTTAATCACCATGGTCGTCTTTGGATTATCAAGTGAAATCACTTTTTCGATGATATCTTCCACCGAACTGGTATTGAAGAAGTCCTTGGCAGAATCATAATCCGTCGGCGTAGCAATAATGACGTAATCCGCATCCCTAAACGCATCCTCCCAGTCCAAAGTCGCTCTAAGATTCAGCTGTCGCTCGCCGTTTACGGCTTCCTCGAAATATTTTTCGATATATTCATCTTGGATTGGTGAAATAAATTTGTTCACCATTTCTACTTTTTCTGGCAAAATATCAAGTGCTACCACTTCATGCCTTTGCGACAACAAAGTCGCGAGTGACAAACCAACATAGCCAGTCCCAGCAACTGCAATTTTCATCTGTATCTCCGATTAGTTTTTACTTTATTTCCTTATCCTTATTATAGCTCACAAACCTCTTTTAGTCAAACTACAGAAATCTTAAACCATTAGACTACATTCCTAAATAAAGGTACCCTACTCATAATGGCCGATGCTAAGAACGAAACAGAAAACGCCAAAACAAAAACAATCGGAATGGCAACCATCGCTTCATTCATGCCGACAAATTTCAAAGCCATATATGCAATTTCAACAATCAATGCATGAATTGCATAAACGCCCAAGCTGTATTTGGATATTGTCTTTACTATTTTCCTTTCTTTCGTACTCGTCGTATTTAACCTACTCTTGACAAACACAAATACCGCAACAGATTGTAATAAAACATTCAGACCGAGATTACTATATAACTGCATTGCCTGATTGGTCGTAACGGACAACAAATATGTTCCCATAATTGTTACAAACACACTAATAATACCAAAACAATAAATCATTTTTTTATTCTTTATATCAAACGTGTTTAAATACCAACCCAATAAAAAGTAAGCCGTATAACCACCAATATAGCACAAAGCCAATTTAGTATCCAACAGTTTCTCAAAAATATCGAATTTATCACTATAATGACTGCCTATTTCTATTATCTGCGGAAGTAAAAAAGCGAAAATTAACGACAATATAATAAAATACTGTACGTATTTTTTGTTTTCTTTTTTTACCCACAGTCTCAAAAGGGGCACAATTAAATATAATCCAATGATAAGATAAATAAACCACAAATGATAATGTCCTTTTATAAAAGTAAGAGCAATATCCAACACATCAATGGATTCACCAACCACAATCTTATATATGATACCAAAAATTAACGTATAAAATGCCGACCAAAAGATAAAGAAAACAGCAAGTTTTATAATATGCTTCTTTATCTTCTCCGACTTATACGCATATTTCTCATTAAGTATCAAAGCACCAGATATCATTACAAATAACGGCACTGCGATTCTCGATAAACTATCCAGCACATTGCCAACCCAAAAGTTAAAAGAACCTAGATCCTTTCCTAAATACGGCGCGCTCGCGTGAATCAAGATAACCGCCATACATGCTATTACCCTCAAGACATCCAAATAATACACTCTGGATTTCGGTCTAGTCGGAACAACTGCAAATGACAAAACTTCATCCGATTTTTTTAAATTATTTTCTTTTTTCATTTCTTCCTCG
>JAUMXR010000047.1 GCA_030528995.1 Candidatus Saccharimonadota bacterium
AATGCATAAAAAGTCGGATCGACCTGCTCTTCGGTTTCGTCAGCGTATTTTTCCATCGCTTTCGCTAAGGCGTCAGGCACTTTGTAAAGACCTGCCCTATCCGCCAAAGCAGCCCTAATAGCCGCAATGTAGGAAGATTCGTCTACTTTCAGGATACCACCAGTTTTTAAGGCATTCAGCCAAGATTCATCGGATGGTATTGAAGGCAACAACGCTTCGAACTGACTCTGGATTGCTCGAGATTCAGCGATCGAAACACTTGTATTGGAAGTGCTTGCTGAGGATTTGAGCTCACTCAGAAGCTTACGCGCCTTAGCCAGTTTCATGCCGGCGCCCGTCAAATCTGCGACCTCAAGTGAGGTCAGATCGTCCATACCTTCGACGCCAAGTTCTTCGCGAATTTTCTTGATTGTCGCTTCGTCTGCGCCATATTCCGCCAGCTTCGATTCAACAGTTACTTCGGTTACAGTTTTTTCTAATGTTTCGCTCATTTACCTTCCCTCCTTTGGGTAAATTTTAAACTTCTCGGTAGCTCCCACTGACAATATCGCCAATGGGATACCGAGCGTTTTTACTAAACTATCATTCACTAAACCAAACAATTCCATTTCGGAAATTGGTTTAATTATCTGCCGATGGGTAATAGTAGGCTCGGCTCGTGTCAGAAATTCGGCATAGCTTTCACCGTCTCTTGGCCTATTCTTATAGAACAAACATTGTTGCCAATCTCTGCTCGTGTTTAAGATTTGATCGAACCAAGTCAAACAAATCCCATCAAATTTCGTACCAGCGCCAACTAGTAAAGCATATCTTAGGAGGTTAAAGTCTAACGCTCCCGCTCTTACCCCACCTTGCCAACGATTCCAATCCTTATGGCTGTCGGGCAGCATTTTTGCTGTCATAGCTGCATCATAAGTTGGCATTGGGCCTGCGCCATGTCTAATCTCGTATGCTCGATGTACGCCAAGATTGATGATTTGTCCATTGTATCCACTCGTTTTCAGCATTCTTTCCGTAAACTCCGGCAAAGTCCTAATCGCACTCACGTGCGGCCTAAAACCTGTTTTGTTGTCAGTCAAAATGCCGTGCGAACATTCTACTATGGCGGTTCCATTGGTTTTCAAAACTTCTTCAAGTGTTCTAAATGACAATTCTTCTCCTACGGCCTCAAATAAATCAACAATATAAGGCAAAAAATCATCGTCAAAGAGCAAAGCTAGATTACCAGCTAAAAGTTTTTTGTCTTCGGGCAAAACCTCATCATAAGACAAATTGGCATATTTGTCGCGATAATACGTACGTTGCTTTTTAAGCACCTTGGTAATTATCCTACGGTTGCTTAACTGATGCGACAAAAGCGTATAATCGTCTTTGAGATTATTGCACATCCTGTAAGCTTGCCCTACGCCAGTGCCAATGGTCCCACGTGGTTTCTCTTTCCTGAGAAGCTCCTCAATTTGCGAAGCAATCTTGTGAAAAGGGGTTGCTACGATGCATTCATAATCAACACTCAGCATTGCAAAGGGATTATGGATGCCATGTCGTTTTAAGGCCCCCGCTTCGTTCTCTAAACCAACTGGCATAATTACCATTTGATTAGACAAAAAAGTCGGAATCGCATCAAATGTGCCGCACCCCCATTGTGAAAAGTTAAAACTTTCACCGCGAGAAGTACGTACTCCGTGAGAACCTTGCGCTCCACCTCGCTTTATAATGACGGAGGCATCTTCTTTTCGCGCAAGCGAATGTATGATGCTTCCCTTGCCCCCATCACCGGGACCAAGGTCGGTCACGATTATTACTTTTTCCAACGCTACACACCTCGATTCTTGTAAAACAAATTTTTAAAGTTAGTCTTTCACGTTTTTCCAAATGATTGTACCGCGCTCGCGATAGGTAAACGGATAATAATGGATTCCCCAAATTTCTTTAACCAGCTCATACAATTCACGGTGTGCATCTTCGGCTGTCTTGCGTCCATTTGTTGCGAAATCATCCAGCAACCTGTGGTATTTTGCCTCAGCCTCATCATCGTCCTTAAAAACCGTCCATTCTGAAATGAATTTGGTGATTTTTTTAATATAATCATTCGCCAAAACATCCAGCGTGGACCCAGAATAGTTATAGTAAACTAAACGGTGATTTTTTGGTCCAATCAAGTAATCATCCGCAGAAAATATAGGATATTCGACAGCTGTTTCGCCATTTGCAAACCTTATATTCTCAGTAAAACAATAAAACTTGAAGAACCTCCCCAAAAGCCATACGCTGCTTCTAGCATCAATCTCAATTTCGTGAAAGAACTTTGCGAGCGGAGCGACCTCATTCAGGTTGGTCTCCGGTATTTCAAAGGCGTTCACGCGACTAAGATCGTTGGCGGTTGCCAAATAGGAAGCCGAAAGTTTAGCGAATAGCAAATCGTAACGAGATTTTTCCAATTGGAGTCTAGCTTCAATGTCGGCCAACTCTTCCTGGAACGAAGTTAGTTTCATAAAAAACTTTGCTTCCTCCGCCAATACTGCGCCATCGTCAAAAGAATTTGCTATCTTAACGATAAATTGTTCGCCATTATCTTTTTCACCAAGATAAATGCGAAACTTTTGCGCCTCGCCAATTAACTTTTTTAACTCAATATCCTTAATTTCCAATATTATCATCCCCCCTCTCGGAAAATCAAGACTTAAACAACTATGCCCCTATAGAGGCATCAAAAATATTTTAACATATTTTATGATAAAAATCAAAAAAGCGACTTCTGGCGCAAACTTTATGGATTTATTTGTATAAATGTGATAAAATATAAGAGCTTGGAGCGTCGCCAAGTGGTAAGGCAGTGGGTCCAAAGTCCCACCATTCGGGGGTTCGCCCGCCGAAGAAGACGAGTGAAAATCAAAAACTTGTTTTGGATTTTCCGAGACGACGCTCGGCGGATTGATTTCACGTTAGCGAAATCAAAATCCCTCCGTGAAGCACATTATAGTATTATAAAGTATTGGAGCGTCGCCAAGTGGTAAGGCAGTGGGTTCTGGTCCCACCATTCGGGGGTTCGAATCCCTC
>JAUMXR010000048.1 GCA_030528995.1 Candidatus Saccharimonadota bacterium
ACACTCTTAGACCTTAGTCATAGTCCGGGGGCTTTTTATAAGCAGAGCTATAAGTAACTTATAGTAGTTTCCCCGGGAAGGTCATACATATTTTCACACCTCTGTGAAAACTCTTTTTTTGGTAGGCCACACTCTGGCCCATATCACTAGTCCCGGAAGGTTCGGGCTGGGCGGAAGTGCCTTGCGGTCTCTTCTGCCTGCCCGAATGAAAGGGAGACTAGCGGAAATTTACCTTAACAGTTTGTTTGCGCGATTTGTTCGCGACTACGATTTGCTTTGGCATATGGTGCCTCCTTTTTATGTTTTTATTTTTATCAATGCCGCTTGGCTATTCTGAGCTTAGCGCTTCTAGCACGCGGGTTGATAACTAATTCGGATTGGTCCGCAATAATTGGTTTCTTGGTAAGGATTTGTAGTTCTGATTCTTCGCCGTGGCTGGCTGCCTCTTTGAAATAATCTTTGACTAGGCGATCCTCGAGACTATGGAAGGTGATGATACCAAGACGCCCACCGGGATTAAGGAGTTTAGGTAAAAGCGGTAAGGTCTTTTCGATTTGCCCTAATTCGTCGTTGACAGCTATTCTGATAGCCTGAAAAACCTTGGTAGCTGGATGGGTTTTGCTGTAACCGTGAATTCTGACTCGAATGAGTTCGGCCAATTCCCTGGTAGTCTGGATGGGGCGATGATGGACGATGACTCTAGCATACATTGCGGCACTACCTTTTTGCTCTTCACCATACTTTACAAATAGTTCTGCTAACTGCCTTTCGCTATATTTATTCACAATATCTGCCGCCGTAAGTTGCTGCCTTTTATCCATACGCATATCGAGAGGTCCGTCGTTTTTGAAAGAGAAACCTCTTGTTCCCATATTTAATTGCGGAGAAGAAACTCCAAAATCCGCGAGTATTATATCAAAAGTTTTTCCACACTCGAAAAGCTGCAGCACTGCACTATAAAAATCCGTATTTAATATCGTGGTTTCTGGCGGAAATTCCTGCCTCAAGTGATTCGCAGCGAATTCGTCACGATCAACCAGATATGAATCCTTATAGGACTGTGTTACATCCAAAATCTTGCTGGCATGTCCCCCGTAACCGGCAGTTAAATCTAAATATTTATCTCCGGGATGCGGTTCCAGATGTGCCAGAACTTCCGATAATAATACAGGGATATGTAATTTCTCCATATATATATTATACAATATATATTCCTGTTTTCGGTATTTGAGACCGTTCAACTAGAAACTTCAGCGTTTTTGTTTCTGCTTTGATTTTTGTTTAATTAACACAAGTTGTCCACCACGATGTACCAGCGCGAAGCTAATCTTATATCGCAGCCGTTGAGAGACTTATTGTGTTTAGACCATATAGAGTTTTATTGGGAGGTGTGTTAGGGAGGTACGCACGATTGTTTTTTCGCATCTCGCTTGACTTTTTAATGCGCGCGAAGCTCCTAGATGGTCGGTCTCAAATGTTTTTAATGTACTGGCCTTGTCGGCAATTTTTGTTTAGCGTTTTTGTTTTGCTTTACGCTAATTTGATTGTAGTATATTTTTTTGAAAAAAGCAAGAGCTTTTTTTGACTTTTTTTAATAATCTTATATACCGTAAGTTTTCCACAACTGTGGATAAATCCTCTGTTAATCCACCGAACACTTCCCTCTTGATTTTTCTTGGTTTTATTTTATATTAACCGAACATGGCTGAGTTGATTTTTTGTCGTATTGTTATATAATCTAGGTGGCGTCGCGTTGTAGTTATTTACATAAGGAGGTGTCATATGGGCGAGACATATTGGGAAGTATTTGAAATGGAGCTAAAATCACTCGATGAAAATGCACAGATAATGGACGTTCCACTCGAGAAACAGCCGGCTAAAGAGTCGCTCGAAAAGTCAGGAAAAATTCTTGATTTTAAGATAAAAAAGAATTTGCAAAATCAAGTACTGAGCTTAGAAGCAGCCAAGAATAATGTGGTCGTTTGACTTAAACCAATTATATGATTCTTGCGACGTTACTTATACCCCCCGAAAAGTCGGGGGTGCTTTTTTGTTTTGTGTTATAATAGAAAAAATAAGTGGAGATAATCATGGAAAACAACGAATTCGATGTGTTCTTGTGGGCGAACGAAATAGATGAAGTCAAGAATAATGTTTCAGCGGAGCTGTTTTTGTTCAACAAGAATTACACGCCGTATAAGATAAAGTATTCCGATAAGCTAACGGGGGCAGTCAAAGCGATGTTTATGCAGGAAGCGGTTTCATATATCATTAAAGAGGCCGACAAAGGCTTGGAATGTCGCGAATACGAGAAGGCCGATGGTGAAGATAAAGTAATCTACCGTACTTCCCTGTCCAAGGTTGGACGCGCCGAGACCTTGATTCACCTGATTGAAAATGAGTATAAAGATATTGATTATTTTTCAGAAAACGAATATGACTTCAAGAAGGTCAAAGGTATTATTGCGAAGTTTACTTATCCGGGTGAAACTGGCATGAAAACTTTCTATATTGCGAAGATTTTGCCAGCGTCATCCGCACTGAAAGGTTCGGCTTCTTGGGAAATTAATGGTGAGAGCTTTGAGCCATTCTCAGCAGAGATTGCGCTCAAAATGCCTGATGACAACCAGGTGGCAATTGTGGATGGCAATATCGTTGTGTTTAATCAGGCGAAGTTCGAAAACTTGTTCCAGTATGATTACAAATCACAGGTGATTGCTGAAGCTAAGGCTAGAGAGCTAACCGAGAAGTATAAGCTATCATTTGCGGAAGGTTTGACTCTGGATGGACTGCTAGCGGATAAAAAACCAATTTTGAAAAAAGTCCAAGCGATGGACATTGCCGAAGAAATGCCACAAGATAAGTTACTAGATTACGCCGACGAAATGCAGTTAGAGTTGATGACCGATGACGATGGTTCTATTATCATCA
>JAUMXR010000022.1 GCA_030528995.1 Candidatus Saccharimonadota bacterium
GCTTTAAAATACCTCGCCATTATTTTTACTCCACACTTTTTATGCTTTTATTTTAGCATAATGGGTTTAGGAAAAACAAGACTTGTTTTTATATAAAAGTTATGGCTTAATCATGTCATCAATTTATTAGCACGAAAAAACGCCAGTCTGGCGTCTTCCAACTCAAATGGTGGTAGCCGAGACGGGACTTGAACCCGTACGGGTTTCCCCATTCGATTTTAAGTCGAACGCGTATACCAATTCCGCCACTCGGCCACCGTCTATATTATATCACATTTTCCCTAAAGCTTCGGATTATTAGAGCTTCGGATTATTTACTTTTCTTCTCGGATAGAAATCCTATCGCTCCAGCCGCCGCCACCGCCCCGTCTGCTGCCGCCGTTACTAACTGACGCACCGTTTTGGTGCGGCAATCTCCCGCCACAAATATACCAGGACAAGAAGTTTCACAGTTTTCTGAAGCCACCACATATCCGCCAGTATCTAGCTCGACCAATTCACCAAACCTCTTCGTCTGCGGCTCCTTACCGACGGCCACAAATATTCCATCCACCTCAAGCGTACGTCCTTCCTTCACTTCGCCCACCAATCCACTTGCTCCAAGCTTTAATCCGGACAACTTCTTTTCACCCATCAACTCCTCCGGCACGTAACCCAACACGAATTCTACATTCTTTTTATCGCGTAGTCTATCAACCAAAACCGCATCACCTCTCAACTCACCCCGACGATGCACCAAATATACTTTAGATGCTAGGTCTGCTAAGTACAGAGCGTCATAAAGTGCCGTATTGCCACCTCCAATCACCGCAACTTTTTTGTCTTTATAAAAAGCTCCGTCACATGTCGCGCAGTAGGATATACCCCGCCCAGCCAATTCTTCCTCGCGTGGAAGTCCTAATTTCTTGTCATCAGCGCCCACAGCCAAAATAATCACACCAGCCTCATATCCATCATCTTCTGTCACCACTTTGAAGCCCTTGTCGAGTCTTTCTATCTCCTCCACTTTTTCCATCTCAATCTCTGCCCCAAAATCCTCCGCCTGTTTTTGTATTTTTTGCATCAATTCCGCACCGGATACTCCATTATCACCTGGCCAATTCCCAATTTTCTGAGTATTTATTATCTGTCCGCCCGGCACTTTACCCTCTAGCACTAAAACTTTCTTTTCGGCTCGCTTCGCATAAATTGCCGCCGTAAGACCCGCAATTCCCGCACCGACAATTATTACATCATATTTCATATCAACCTACTAACTTCTCTAACTTTTTTAATGATTGTACGCCTACTACACGCTCCACTTCTTCGCCGTCTTTCAAAACTACTAAACACGGAATCGAGGATACTCCATATTTCTCCGCCAGCTCCTCCTGTTCGTCAATATTGACTGCCGTTACTTTGATTTCCGGATGCACTTTTTCAAACTCCGCCATTGTTGGTTTCATCATCTGACACGGACCACACCAATCCGCATAAAAATCTAATAATTCCATTATAATAACTCCTTAATTTTAGCTTCCATTTCTTCTGGTTTATCAGTTGGGCCAAATCGTTCCACCACCTCACCATCACGATTTACCAAAAACTTAGTAAAATTCCATTTAATATAGCCTTTTTCTTTCGATACCCCTGGCATAGCCGCAATCGCCTTCATCGCAAGTTTATTTTTCATTCCTTTCGGTTCTGTGTCTTCCGCAATTTGCTTTTTTAGATACACATAAAGAGGCTCTGCCTTATCACCATTCACCTCAATCTTCGCTAGCTGATCAAAAGTTGTCTTATATTTTGCCGTACAAAACTCATGTATTTCATCATCACTCCCTGGTGCTTGATGCCCAAATTGATTACAAGGAAAGTCTAAAATTTCTAAACCTTTCTTATGATATTCTTTATAAAGTTTTTCCAAGCCTTCATATTGTGGCGTGAACCCACATCCCGTCGCCGTATTCACAATCAAAATTACCTTGCCTTTCAAATCAGCCAAACTAAGCTCGCTTCCGTCTCGCTTTTTTACCTTATAATCATATATACTCGCCATATTATCTCCTTTACTATTATTATAGCATAGTAAAAAAACAACGCCCCCATCGAGGCGTTGTTTTAATTAGATTTAAGCTTTTTTGTTTTTCTTTACCGCAAAGTAAAGACCACCCGCTATCACAGCAACCACAATCACCGAAGCACCCGCCACCACTGCGCCATCAGTCATCTTAGTAAACGCACCAGTGTCTGCCGCATCAGGATTTTCTTCTTCTTTTTCAGCGATGATAAAGGTTGTTCTCGCAATCCCACCGTCATCGAATTGGACTTCAAGCAAATGCTCGCCGACAGCCAATGTATCAAGATAATCCGCCTTGAGAGAAATTACCGTGCTACCTTCATGAGATTCATACTTTTCTTCGTCTAGCAATTCTCCATCCACATACACTGCGCCAGTATCTTCAAACAACCCATAATCCGCATCGATTTCAAACTCAGCCGCACCATCTACACCAATCACATGTGTCTGCCCTGCCCCCTTAATCACTTCATAGACTCTCCTATAGTAAGAGATCATCATAATATCTTCCGTGCCAGCCACAATGGTTAGTTGGTTATCCGACACGTCACCAATCCGATCGTCTTCGCCCACCATTACCATATATAGTTCATATCCCTCATCAGGCGCAAATGTAAAGGTCACATTCTCACCCTCCAGCACCGACGCGCTTGAGCTAGTCGCAGTACCGCCAGCCATCGAAACAGTCGTCACAGCAATCCTCTTCAAGCCACGCACTGGAATACCCAAATCTTCTGAGAGAATATAATTAGTCGCATCATTATTTTTCAAATAGCTAGCCCCATACACGCCATCACCGAGCCCAACTTCAGTTGTATCGGAATTCCAGCTGAACCCAGGTGTTCTCTCACCTAAATCTGCCAGAGTTTTACCAGCTTCAATCTTGAGCCCAGCCGTAGCTTCAGGCGGATTGCCAGAAGATACCTTATTAATGGTAAAGGCGCCATTCGTCTCCGCAATATAATAATTCGAACCATTCGCAGATTTCACGGTAAATGTATAGTCACCAGCATTAATAAACGCTTCATGCGCGACCACTTCATAGTCACCGGCTGTCAAAGTTATAGCGTTTCCATTGATTTCACCAGTCACCGTCGGCACCGGTTCTAATGCTTCACCAGTGTAATCCTGCGCAGGTGCAATCACCACCACATTCTCAACTGGAGCTGGTATAATTTCAAAAGTCAAACCATCCAAACTACCAGTATAATTACCCTTTCCTGTTATCGTGGCGCTGGCCATTCCCGCATTTACGTTATCCTCATAGTTTATTTCATAATCAGTCCCAGCTTCAAGCGTAACTTCTTTTATTCCATCCCCATCGAGGTCTGCTGTCACCGTTGCTCCAGGGGTTTTCTCCGAACCATTATACACGAACGAATTCGCAGTCAAATCCGCCGTCGCATTTTCAGCAGTAAGCGTAAATGGTGTGATAGCGGCAGTTGTAGAATAATAGCCGACGTTAGAAGAAACAGGTCCGACGACAATAAGATTAGGGTCAGGAGAAGTAACGTCAATCATGAAACAGTAGTTCTTAAACGCATCTTCGTTCAAGAATACCATGATTTGAACATCCCTTATCGCAACACTTGAATCGTTAAACATCCCTACAGCAGTATAGTCCGTATTATAAACAAGTGAACTCTCGCTCAAAGTCACGCTTTCTACGGATGCTAAAGTGGTGCCATCGTAAACCTTATTCGGTACGGTCGCATTAGTGACTGTAACCACTTTCTTCGCAACACTCACGGTGTATTTTGCGGTAGCTTCGGCATAGGTGTCAGTCTCGGCGGCGGTCGCGACGATGTCTGCGTCGCCTACGCCTACAATTGTAACTGCACCAGATTCGGCGTCTACTGTTGCTACGGATTCATTGGTCGATTGATATGAAATTGCACCGTCACCTGTAGTGGTAGCCGCATAAGTAAAGCTGGTATCACCATAGGTTTTGTTAATTGTAGTATTAGTTACATCCGCAATAGCTACAGTTTGTTCTAATTTGGCAACAATGTCGATATCAGCTACGGCCACACCGTCATAATTATTACAAGCATTGATAGCTACATGAACAGTGTGCCCAATCACACCATCATTTTCGCCAGAAATTTCGAGCACATAATCACAACCGGTATTACCGGCGCTTTCGCAGCGTACTAGATTATGACCGTCTACATTTATACTTACATCATTTGGAGTTAGGATGCGACCTTCAACTAGCGAAGAAGGTACCGTCAAATTAGAATTATTAATTCCTTTTTGAGTGATAGTAAAGTCAAGAATCAATGGATTCTCACCAGTAGTAAAGTTGCCTGCGCCAGTAACTGCAGCGTGACCGGTACCAACCGCCTGGTTGTCGCTATACTCTACGTTGAAATCTTCCCCTTTGACTAAAGTTGATACTCCACCATGTATATTTGCCGTAACTCTTACTTCTGGCTCAACACCATTTGGATTATAAGCATATGTAGTACCGCCCAACAATTCCGCGTTCTCCGCCGTCAACACAAATGGCGAAATCGTTTTGGTCGTATCAAACGTTTCCGAATTAAGTATATAATGGTCAACTGCATTGCCAACAAGCGTGACCCTAACGCGAACACCCTTATTTTCGCCAGCATCAGCATTGCCAAATTCGGCAGTAGCCGTATACTCCGCATCGCTAATATTTCTGTCCTCAAAAGTAACGCTTGTGACCGTTGCCTCAGTCGTACCATCAAAAGTTTTATCGGCAATTGTCGCACTCACGATATCAAGTGGTCGTTTCGAAACGTTTACAGTTATACAAGCCTGCGCCGCCGCATAGTCATCTGTTTCGCTTGCCCAAGCACAGATATTCACGCTACCAACATTATCAATTTCAACATAATCGCCCGCTGTTCTCGCCACATGTTCACTAGAGCCATCATCATCTGGATGATACGAGACTTCACCGTCACCTACAGTACGTTCCCATGTCACCTTAAACCGTTCGTCACCATAGTACTTATTAATTATTGTACCCGTGATATCATTGCCACCTTCGTCCCTTAACACAATCGTCTGCGGAAGCTTCCCAGCTGGCGCATCATTCCTTGTTACAGTTACAGTTGCGTCCACCGTCACAAACTCTTCATAATCATCCAAACTCTCCTGTTGTACGTAAATTATCTCAATTGGTAAATGGTAAGTTCCGGCAGGAGTATTAGACTTTACATTATAAACCATCTCATAAATATGATCATCGGCATTAAAACTTACACCGTTACCAGCCGACGGATACTGATAGAAAAACTGGCCAGTCTCAGTGGAAGCATCTTGGCTATATGAGGCAATCGCGCTAGCAGGACCAAAGGAACTCGCGGTGAAGTATTGTCCAGAATCATCATTTTCCGTAATAGAAAAAACGCCTTGTGCTGTATATAATTTTTGCGCCTTAGCCGAAGTCAAACTTACAGTAACTTGTGCATCAGAACTACCATCTAAAGTCACCTCTCCCGACGAAGAGAAAGATAGCATTTCCGAATGGTCTGTAGCAAACGTCCTCATAAAACACGCCGTCAAACCAAGACAAGTCACCAATGCTGTAACCGCAAAGGTGATTCGTTTAGTAACATTCAATTTTGCCATTTATACTCCTTTGATCTATGAATAATTTACCTTTACCATTTTATAATATCACATTATTTTTATTTTTTAAATGATTTTTTAAAACTTTTTTACCACTCAAAACCACGATAATTTTCATTATTATTTGACAAAATAGCATAATTAATTAAAGATATATCGCGCGCCGTAATCGTACCGCTATCGTTAACATCCGCCATTAGTTTTTCTAACATAGTTAAATCACGGTGGTTCAAATTACTGTCGGACAACAAATAATAACTTACCGCTGCCGAATCTCTCGCATTCACCACGCCATTCATATTTACGTCTCCTTTTAATGCCACCATCACTTGCATTTGGTCGAACATTTCGAACTTAAACTCATAAATATCATCTTTCCCCTCTATCGCCGTCGCAGAAACTCGCTCGTACGTTTCACCATTATCATAACTAACCACCACCGCACACGCCTGTTCCGCCGTCACTTTGATGCCATCGTGTTCATCTTCTATCGTAGCAACCCCAGCTGTCCTATCTTCAACTTGAATCGCAATTTCATCCATCGCAAACACGCCAAATCTGTCACAATACGAACCACCGCAAAACTCAGCATCATTGAAATCAATAAAACCATAACCAAATTGCTGGTCCCAACCAGTACTACCTAAATCTTGAACATGCTGAACCAACAAATCCTTGGTATCATCAAAAGACAAATCCGAATTGAAACTCTTTAGTACCGCCACCGCCGCAGCCACATGCGGCGTTGCCATAGACGTACCGTTTTGTATCCCATTGATGCTTCTAATACTTACACCCGGAGCCGCAAAGTCAATTTTATCTCCATAATTAGAAAAACTTGCCAAGCTCAAATCCGGGTTTACCGCCGAAACAGACAGAGTATTATCATAACCAGCCGGATACAATATATCTGTTTTTCCATCATTCCCAGCTGCCGCCACCGTCACAACGCCCAAACTTCTCGCATAGTCTAGTGCTACTTTCTGACTTTCTACTTGTTCATAGGCCCCCAAACTAATGTTTATCACTTTCGCCCCCTCGTTTATAGCTCGATAAATTAGTGCCGTAGCGTCCGACGCATATACTACATCTTTTTCACCCTTCGAAGTCCGCATCGCCATAATCGACACACTGCTTGGAGTTCCATCTACGATTATGCCGGTTACATGAGTTCCATGGCCATTATGGTCCACCATATCTTCAATCGCGTCCGAACCGCTTTCGACATCAAAAGTCTGGAGACCTCTATCTGGATAATTCGTTCGAAATAGTTCCACATCAAGTCCAGTATCTATCACGGCCACTTTTACTGCTTCGCCTCCATCGTCTAACGTTTCAATCGCATTATCTAACCCCATTCTTTCAACCCCCCACGAATTATAACTGACTAGCTGCATCTCGACATTCTTGTCTACAGTCACCGCTTCGTCTAATTTAAACCGTTCATATGCCTCATCTCTCGCTTTCGTCGAATCGTACATTAAGAAATAAGTCCGATTTGGCCCTTCCACCATATCAACTGCACCATGTTCTTCTGGTCTTTTATTGCTAACAACAATTAGCATATTCTCCGATTGGCCACTTTGGCTCATGTCCTCATATTCGTCAAAGAATTGAGTCATTCGTTCCCCCTCAAAGCTTTCTACGTCAAAAACATCAGTACTTCGACCATTACAGAAATAAAAACCAACACCCAACATCAAAACCAGTGCAAGGCTTATGGCAACGTATTTATTTATGTTCTTTAGCATAATCTAATTATACCATAAGCCTTTACTGGTCAAACTGCTACCATGACAAATCACGATGGTTTGGATTGGACCCAGATAATAATGCATAATTAATAATAGCAGCATCCCGCGCTGTAACTCTGCCATTTCCGTCCACATCCGCAACTAACATTTCAAGAGCAGTCAAATCACGATGATTCGGGTTAGTGCCAGACAATAAATGATAGTTGATCTTCGCCGAATCTCGTGCGCTTAACGAACCACGCATATCGACATCACCCTTCAATATAACCATCACGTCCGTATATCCAGTCAAATCGTACGTATAAGTCTTCGTTGTCTCAGTCATCGCTCCAGACACCGCATTGATTATTTCGTATGCACCATTCTTTTGCCCAATCACTACACAAGCTTTGCCAGATGTAACATTCAAGCTGCTCTCTATTACCATAGTTTCCGCATTGCCATCAGTCAGGTTCCTAACTTCTATGCCAGTCGGTTGCGACACATCTGTAATTGTGCCATCGTCGTTAACTTGGTACCCATTATCACGAAATACCTCATCATCATTTACATAATCAATATGAATACCATGTCCAGAATAACTACCGTTACCAGTTTCACCATACCAATTAGGTTCATCGGCATCTTTATCCGACACGGCAAATCCTACGTCTACAAAGTTCACACCATCAAATGCTTCAACATAATTCAATGCATATGCATATCCAGCATTCAATTGCGCACCAGTTACTACTACTGAATTATTTAAAGCTGACAAATCTACATATTGCGGAGATTCAAATCCCTCGACAAATTTGTGCCCTTCATAGCTTACCCAAATTTTATATTCCGCATCATTATCAAACCCACTACCAGTCAGCGTCGCCATCGCATTAGTACCTATCGCCACCCTATAAGAAGTCCTATCTGTTTGCATAAACGAATCACTATCAGCAGTAAACTTAAACGATTCAATCTGGGGTTCACTAGTAAACACTATAGAGTCACGCGCTATTCTTACTATTTTGCCACCACGAGTAATCACCAAAGTATACATTACACCTTCCGATTCGTTGCTTGGCATAGCAATATTCGTAGCAAGACCATCAGTGTTTAACGCTTCTCCTTTTGCTGTTCCACTAAATATTACCCTTCCAGCTGGCGCAGACCACCATTCCTCCCCAGCATTGTCATTATAATATAATGTATAATCATAGTTTAGAATATCATCAAAACCACTCATAAAGTAATTGATTACAGCGCCTCTACTTCCACTAAGCGACGATTTTCTTATCGTTGCGCCATTCATCGTGGTATAAGCATCACCACCAATACCACCACCAGAACCCATGGCGACAACGTCACCATTATTATAAGTTATGGACGGGTTTATCCAACCCTCATACACATAAAACATCTCGCCACTTTGCATAAGCCCATCGATACTTAACGAAAAGTTGTAAGATAACTCATACCCAGAAGTTGCTCCGCTTGGATCGAACTCAGGTAGTTCCAACGCTGGCCCATTCAAAGTAAAGACCGCCCCTTCATTTAACTCAGCACCAGTCGCCGCGAAAGTGTAAGTAGAATATGGCTCCGTTCTGCCATTAACCCTCACCTTTGCTTCAATATTATATGTAGTTGCACTATTGTAGCGCTCACCTTTAACTTCTAGTAGTAGCGGATGCTCCGCATCGTGAAGAGCCGGGCTAATCCTATTGTCGTCTATTCTAGTGCCGTCTGAGTAGTACAACATAGCATCATAACGCGGAACATTCTCATTCTCCTCAACGTTAAACTTGAAGGTATCGCTGCTATTCTGAGGATTCGCATATTGCTTATAGACTACATTCCGCTCACCATCATAGCCATGTGTATCTACACCAGTCGTACTGACAACAAATGATAACGTCAACGGCGAGCTTTCACTTAATCCATATGGCGCCGGAACCGTCAAGACTACGCCAGCTTGCTCCAATTCTTCACCAGTTACCATTAGTGGTTCTTCGGAAGAGTATCCGCTGCCATAACCATATCCATACATATTAAACAATATATAATAATTCATGTCGGCAGTCGCCCTAGTTGTGTGCATTCTCACGGTCAAACTCTGCGCATCATTTGCGTTGAAAGTATATTGTCTTTGCCAACCCGACGTATCAGCCTCGGGCACCAACGCCACGCCACCCTGTTCTATTTCATCAATAACAATATCCCCAAGCTGGTTGAAACCGCTGTCCGCCACCGCAAAGTATAAGTCCACTCTCTCATCGACATCAGAATTTTGCAAATAAATATTTGTGCTAATATGTCTATTTATGAGATCCAAGGTAAGCTCGCGAGCCGTTGCTGCCGTCTGGGCATTCTCGGCTTTAAACTGGTACCAGTCATTATAACCTAGCCCAGCCGAATAAGTTTTTCCTGCTTCCAGGTTTTTAAATTTATAAGTTACAGTAACCGGAGTAGTATAATCAGTTATCTGGTATTCATTGTTCGTAAGTGCTAAAACTGTATCACCTTGCTTCACCGAAATAATATCGATACTATGACTCCCGATACTAGTTGGACGAACTACAATATTTTTTTGAACGCCAGAACCGTGTTCCCTGCTGACACTTGCACCTAAATGATATATTCCTGACAAATAATAATTATCGTCAAAAGTAATTTCAGGCTCAAGCTCTTCATATATTACTATTCCATTGTCTTCATAAGTCAAATCTATTCTACTATCCATCCACCATTGGCTCGTCGGATAGTAATAATATGTTTCATCTTGCACCATTCCCTCTACTCTAATACCGACCCTTACGGCGTCCGTATTATTTGCAACCCTAAAATAATAGCCGCCTTCACCATCATCAATCGGGCTCAAACTCGAACCATTTTGCTGTACCGACACCACAGTCATACTAAGCCCATCATAAGTCGTCGTCCAGTCATCCCCATCAAAAGCCTTTACTATTTTACCACTCAACAATCCAAACATCGCGCCAAACGCCGCCACGAATGCTATAATAATACTCCCCCATTTCAATCTCCCTTTTTTTATTCTCATAAAAATACTCCTTATGTTTCTATTATAAAGCCAGGAGCATTTTTTGTAAACACAAGTTTTATACTTTATTTATCACCGGAATCACAATCGGCGTATGACCAGTCGCATCAAACAAAATATGTGTAATATCTTCCTTGATTTCTTCCTTCAAAACCTTCATTTCCGGATCTGTCGAAATCGATTTATCCGTCTTTTGCCGTAGATAGTGTCGAATTTTACCAATCAACTCTTCTGAATTATCCAAGTAAATAAATGCTCTCGACACGATATCTGGCGTTTTCATCAAATGTCCATTCTTTTTCGATAAAGTTAGCACTATCACAAAAATTCCTTCGCGCGAAATATGGATTCTGTCTTTCACCACCGCTTCGTGCACCGACTGGTCTGCATCATCATATAGTTTATTCCCGACGTGAATTCGTCCAGCCTTCCGAATGGTCTTGTCTGGCAAAAGCTCTATGATATCACCATCATCCGACACCAAAATCCGCTCTCTGGGAATACCTAACACATTCTCCGCCATCTCCGCATTGTGTTCCAACATATAAAACTCACCATGGTAAGGCATATAATTCGTCGGGTGTAACCTTGTCACAAAATCCACATGGTCTTCATAATATGCATGGCCCGACAAATGTAGCGGCCCAATATTAGTCAAATGTGTTTTACCATTTTGAATTACCTGCGCACCCTCACGTAACAATCCGTCCACTGTATTTACCACATGTGGTTCATTTCCCGGAATCGGATTCGACGAAAACACAATCGTGTCAGTAGATTTAATCTTGATATATTTATGCGCGCCCGTCACCATTCGATTAAGCACTGCGTTCAATTCCCCCTGTGAACCAGTACACACGATACAAACCTTCTCATCTGGCAACTTGATAATGTCTTCCATTTTCACAATGGTATCTTTTGGCACCTTAATCGACTTAGCCCGAAGCGCCACTTCTACGTTATTTATCATCGAAAAGCCCGAAAACGCCACCTTGCGTCCACGCTTCGCCGCCTCTTTCAAAATCAGTTCTATTCTTAAAATTTGCGACGAGAAACACGAAATAATCACTCGTCCATTTACATAATGATCCATCACTTTACCAAGATTATCACCTACATCATATTCTGAATGTGGATGCCGACCCGGCGAATCAATGTTCGTCGATTCGTTTAGCATCAAATCCACACCTTCTTTCGCTACAATCTCATCAATTCGCTCGTAATCAGTCTGAATTCCCATCGGACGCTCTTCGTGTCGCCAGTCACCCGAAAGGTAAATCACACCATTCGGAGTTCGCACCACAATCGCCGCATTTCCCGGAATCGAGTGCAAAGTATGAATAAATTCCACACTAAAATGTTCGCTTACTTTAATTATTTCATGCTTCAACGGTTCCACAATCTGATAATTCAAATCCGGCTCTTCTTCTAGCTCCGACATTTGTTTCTTTATCATACCAATCGTAAAGTCCGTCCCATAAATCGGCACCAAGTTACCAAATCTCGGTAGCAAATGACGACAAGCCCCAATATGATCCAAATGCGCATGCGTAAATAAAATCGCTTTAACTTTCGCCATATTATCTTCCAGATACTTAATATCTGGTATCATGTAATTCACCCCAGGATAATCTTCACCTGCAAACAATACACCCATATCTACTACTATCATTTCTGATTTGTATTCAATAATGGTCATATTCTTACCAATTCCGAACTCGCCCACACCGCCAATCGGAATAATTCGTACTGCCTCAGGATCCGGTCGCATTTGCTTCAACTTCGCATTGGTTATCTGTTCACCATTGTAGCCATTGTAACGAGACTTGTTCACCGGAATACCAATGATATGTTGCGTCGCCTGCGCATTCACATCCTGCGACAACATTCTCTGGTGATGCACCATTTCGCCCTTCCGCGTCGACACGCTGAGAGCCACCTTAGAGGCCGTTTTCGCTTGACTAGCCGTCTTACCGCTCTTTTTGTTAGAGCCACTTCTGTCGCCTTTAGAGGCCTTTTT
>JAUMXR010000005.1 GCA_030528995.1 Candidatus Saccharimonadota bacterium
ATTTAAATCGACCTTTGACCGTTTTTGCCCTCTGCGAAATATTTGCTGGTCCCAATTCAAAAAACTCATACCTCTTCATTATATTCCGAACTACGTTTATCGAACATCGACTCATCGTCAGTAGCAATAATTGGAACATTATACTTTTCGCCAAGTTTAACAAGCTCTGGTGTAATAGAATCCGGATCAGCCACAATAGCTTTAGCCGTCCAATCCCCGACAACAAATTCATACGGAGACACACAATTGTCCCTACTAGTCATTAGACGATTAGCATTTTCGGTATATTTACGACGTTTCACATTGTCGTCTTCTTCCACAATTACACCATGCCATTGATTGGTTTGGATATCTTCATTGCTTGCCAAATTGACTTCCCCATCAACCAATATCCCCACCTTCGACCTCAACCAACGTTTTGCCGTTTTTAATCTTTCACTAGTATCATAAGCTTGAGTAGATATTTCCTTCTCGTGTTTGCCATTACCAAGCATTTCTTCGATTTGCTTCACCATATCGCTATTAGACACCCAGTGTATACAGCGAAAGCTTTGGATAAAATCACGGTCTGCATGTTCTGCCCATTTCTCGCGTAAATATTTAACTGCAGCTTTCTGGTCTACATTCCACAGACGCTCAAATTCTTCATTCTCCTCCAGAGTCATAAAATGTGAACCGTTATGATAGTTTTCATACTTATAGAGATAGTCATCGTCAATAATTACTTTAGGCGATTGTTTCCGATTCGTGTTTCCATCAACGGGATCTTCATAAGCTCCTTCGTCTTGCTGAGCAGCAACACGTGATTCAAAGCTAGGCATACCCTCCAGTGGGTGTTTTTTTGTCTCATCTTGAGCACCAGGGTCAGATGAACTTACCACATTCATATTATTCTTCATGACTATAATCTCCTTTTATGCATTACATTATATCAGAATTCGTAGTTTTTCTACTCCATTTTATATCTTCGTCATGAGTTTCTCAGTCATTCACCGAACAATTAACCGATAATACTGACAAGTGCTCATAGAGCACAAATCACGTAACATAGCTATTCTGTGCTATAATATATACCATGAAGAATAAACAAGGCTTCACCATCATCGAAATCATCATCGTCGCTGTATTCGCATCACTGTTATTCATTCTCTTTTTCGTCCAAAAGCAAAACATCGACGCCATGAATCGTGATGAAGACCGCAAAACCGCCATCAATGCCATGTATTATGCACTCGAAGAAAGTTTTTACAAAGACCACGGTTATTATCCCGAATCCATCAACGAACAGAACATCACCGTCATCGACCCCGCCCTCTGGACCGACCCAAATGGCATCAATCTCGGCGACCCGGCCAGCTCCTATTCATACGAAGCGGCAAACTGCAAAGAAGGTAAATGTAAGGAATACACCCTGAAAGCCAACCTCGAAAAAGAAGACGCCTACGTCAAATACAATCGCAACTAATTAGATAGTATCCCCCTCGCAATACCCACTCCGAATGTTATAAGTATACGAATCTCTCGATTCATCACCAATTTCTTCCACCCATTTCCTCACCAACTCTTCCGCCTCTTTTACCAAAGGATTTTTGGTATCACACGAATACAAATAGACCTGCACCAACTGTAGCCCATCCCTCGTTGCATCAATTTGTTTCACTAAAACCGTCTCTCCTGATACTGTCTTCAACTCATGCGGTAAATTATTTCTCAAAGACTTGCTAGTACTCCCATAAACCCCCGCGCATTGCTCATCTGAATATTTCATTTCTGACACCAACGGACAAGTAATTTGAACGGGCAAGTCCGTTATTTCGCCATCCTTAGTATATATATTTACCCTATATGTCTGCTTTAGGGAATCAATATCTACCAAAAAACTAACTCTTCTCTGCAATTTTGATTCTACATACTTCTTTTGGTGAACAACCGAATCTTCTCTTATTACAATATCTTCCACAACCTCGCTATTGGCTATTAATTCTTGTTCCTCTAGCAACCTCAAAAGCTGAGATTTGAAATCATTAGTTTCATCGTTTGATACGCCAACAAGTGCATCAGGATTCGCTATTTTTGCTCTATCATAATCTTTAGGGATAATATTCCAAATCAAAAACACCAGTAAAGTCAAAATAAAACAACTTATTAGTGTAATTAGTAAATATCTCCAAAACAGTGGCTTATTTGACATTTTAATCATTACGTCATTCATAATTCCACTACCTCCTACATATATCAATTAATTCCATTTTGTAATCATTCGGATCAAGATATATTGTTTTCAACCATTTTTTAATAGAATCAATCACAGACTCTCTCAAGCTTTCGTCCCCACAAGTAGACACCTCAACCCTTAAGTACTTTTCGCCATCAAAAATTCTAAAATCAACTGCATACTTTTTATCCCCCACATAATCGTAGTAAGGCAAATACCGCGCCAGTTGTGCTTGGGGGCTCTGCGCTATGCATTTTTTATCCTTGTAAATCACATCTAAATAATGCGGACATTCGATCAGTATATCAGGATCTTCCGGTTCACTGTCCCCAGAGTCTTTCCGCCAGCTCAACGTAACGTCAAAAGAATAATGCAACGAATCAATGTCCACAATAAACTCCGCTTTTTTTTCATTTTCATTTTCACTCTCCTTATATGAGCCTTCCCTTATCGCAGCGTCTGCAAAAACCAACTCATCGTCATTTGATGCACCATTTATAATCTCTCCTATTCCTTTTTCCACTAAGTGCATATAGCCTTTTGGCGTCGGGGTCATATCTTCAAAGTTTCCTATGTCTACCATCACATCGTCCTTAAGAATCGGTCGATTTAATACAATTATCGTCACCACCACAATGACAATAAACAGTGACAAAACCGCACCAGCTACTACTTTAAAAGTTTTAGAAGAATACTTAATAAGATTCACAAAATCGCCCATCATTACTCACCAGTCTCCAAATATCTTTCTATTGCGTCAAAATCGACACTCGCAGGGTAAGCAAAACTAAAAGGGGATTCCAGGAACGCCTCTATGATATTTGCACTTTTCTTCACAAATCCTGTTCCACTCCCAGCTTCCGTTCCATCACCTTTCCCAACCTTATCACGACGACAACTCGCGTGCCCAACTATCCACTCATCACCCTCTTTGCCCAAAATAACACCAGTATGATTTGGTGAAGCACTAAAAATAGCCCAAATCTTTGGAATCGCCCCCCTAGTAAAGCTACCTTTAGCCTGATCTACAAACATATCGCCATTTCCACCACCATATTTCATAGAAGTAAATTTACCTGCGAAAAAAGCCGAGAATGTCACGCAGTTCGATCCACCTAGCCCCAATGCCCTATTGTTTCCATTACAATTTATATACCATTGGTCATCTCCTACTATTTTGCGTGAACTATCATTTAAATTAGCCCCATAGTTTATCATAAATTGCTTTGCCTGCTCGTAAGTCAAACCTTTATCTTCATCGATATCAGCACTGCCCAATTTACTTCCTACATATCGATAAATTCCGAATGGTCTGCCCGTACCATCATTGATTTTTCCGGATTCAGTATAACCAGTGCCTCCATTAATCCTTCCTACCCATTCGTGGGCAGACGCATGAGCCATAATACCAAAATCACCACCATAGCTACCTATATAAACAGCAGCATGCCCAGGACTCGTAAAAATATCTCCTGGCTGCAAATTATCATAAGACCCAATGTTTTCTACCTCTTCCCATTCGCTCGAAGCACGGAAAAAGGCATTCTTATCGTGATACCATCCAGCTTTATTATCCTCGTCCAGCTCCAGATAATATAAAACCGCCGACATAAACCTCCCACAGTCTTCATAATAATCCAGATTAGTGTCATGGCTATCAAAAACCTCCTTATACAAAGGTCTAGGAACATGCGCACAAGTACCAGTGGAATGATTATATTGTATCCAATTCTGACCATCAAAACACATTCCAGCGTGTTTATCATCACCTTGCCCTACCTGTACAGGCCAAGACATCATTGCAGCTGCCTCCGCAATCCTAGCCGCGCCCTTGCTTCTATTTGATCTGCCTTCACACTCATCAGCGCCTTTAGGCAAATCATTCGTAACCTTAACCCTGCCCTCTGAAGTTGTTCTTTCAATCCCGTTTTTAAAGATATTATCCGCAGTTTCCTGTTGTTCAGAAGTGACCGTTATTTTAGGCTTTTCTTTGATGAATCTATCAAAGTCTCCTCGATATTTAAACTTTTCACTTTCCCTCACGTATTTCATAAAATCCTGCGCATTTCCTCTTTCACCTTCCCCGGACTGTTCGTAATCGCCTAATACTTTCGATAAGACATCTTGATAATCCCTATCCTCCCGTTCACCCTTCCAAATTGCAAACTGCAAAAGAGTCCTAATGTCCTTGGGAATCATATCATACTTGTAGTTATTCGTTCCGCTAAGCGTCTCCATTGATGTAAATCCGCTACTCGATCCAGATGACACGCTTCTAGCAGAGCATGAAAACCCGCTCAACTGGCCAAACGCATCATTACCCCAACCAGAACGTCTCTGTTGGACCTCCGCAGAATCACACTTATAGCACACTTCATACTTTTGCGCAAAATAAACAGCCGCATCTGAAGCATTCATATTGTTAAATCTGTCAATTTCACTTTGCCCTATCTTAGCCAAAAATGTATCATACATCCATTCAACTTCAAGTTTAACCAAAGCATCGTAATCTTCATCACCGATTTTTGCCAGCAAAGCATCGCCAGGGGTATCATATCCACTCCAACCCAGTCCGGTAAAATCATATGTACCCGGATCTTTAAAGTATTTTATAAGCTGTGGAGCAACATCGTTTATATGGTGCAAATAAGCTGATCTCCCCGCGGTGATACCGAACGCTCCAACACCAGTAGGCTGTCCACCCGAAGGGCAACCCGAATGTGAACCAGATGTACTGCAATCATTATTATAATATCTATCCCAACTCCACCCATTCCCCCAGGTATTCGTCCCAGTCATCCCATAACTTTTTAAATTCCCAAAGTCCCAAGACCATAACCAAGTACCTGATTCTGTTCCTACAGGGTTAAACATCCCTTCATTCATTACGTTACCGATTATGCCAGCAGTTGCCCCTTCATCAAAATACTGTCGTATCGCAACCCAATACTTCTCTTTTGCCGTCGTTCCGCATAAATCAGTCGAACAATCTACTCCAGACAAAAGCCCTAAAATAAAATCAAGAAACGCATCGTGCCCCTCTGCATTAAAATGTGTCCCATCATAATCCAATGTCTGAAAATACTCATGATGCTCTGCCAATACACTAGCCCAATCTCCAACTACCAAATTTGGATATTCTGCCGAACTAACATTATCCAAGAAACTATTATCTATTAGATTAGTACTCCCGGTTTTCCCAATTACGTACGAATTAAGAACAACTACCGTCGTATTGTTCCCGACAAGCTCAAATAGTTTATCCATCCATGCCTTTTGCCACCCACCATTATTGGCACCCAATTCAAAAACCAACACTTTACGCAGTTTACCCTGATTCACTATATTTTCTAAAATGTTTAAACCAGATGGACCGTCAGGATTATCTCCATACACTTTTTTCCCGCTCCTAACATAATCATTAATAGTGGTCCCATTAAAAGTTCCGCCATAATCAACACCTGGAAAACGTTCTTTTAGGGCAGCTTCCGCACCCTTACCACTACTATCTTGGAATCTTAACGCAGTCAACGAATCCCCAATCCACGTAATATCGCTTCCGCTCACCGCAGTACAAATCTTTCCAGGTGTCGGGTTTTTGCATGCATCTGGTTCATAAAACATAATTTCATTCTGCGAATACAAGTCCATCAAAGAATTGCTCAGCGCAAAAACACCACCAGTCGGCAACACGGTAAGTAGAATTGCCAAAACAACCAAAACCAATCGCTTAACAAAAAACCTCATGCTTATATTATATCACAAAAACTACATACTACTGCTTCAACAACCAATCCACCAACTCGCTGTTTCTTAGCGCACCAGAAATCGAGCCATGATACTGATACGGATAAACTTCCATTTTAGCAGAACCACCCACATTTCTAATTCTATTAACAAAATTGCTCATGCCGTCTCTCACATTCCAGTCGGAATTCGTTTCATACTCGCCCGCCACTGCCCAAATTTTTGTATGCAAAAAATTTGAAGGCGATTCTCCAAATTGCGGATAATTACTAACAGGTACAGCCGCCGCAAAATAGTTAGGATAGCTATCCACCATTTTCCAAAGTCCCGTCGCGCCTCGGCTAAAGCCTACAATATTAATCTTATTCTTGTCCACATTATATTCGCTTACAACCCCATCGATTAGAGTTTTTAAAGTTGACGGACTGTCTGTCCACTTTGAGCTTACAGTCGGCAAAACGGGCACTAGCGTGAGGTATGGAGTAGAGCCATTGTAGCCATTTATTAAGTATTTTACCATTGGTACATTCGTATTGCTTACCTTCAAAGAATTTGGATTTCCCCTTTCTCCATCACCATGCAAAAATACGATTAACGGCATTCCACTAGTGGCATTATTTGGCACGTTAATCCAATACTGATAATTACGCCCGCTCCGTAATTCATACACCGCATCATAACGAGCAGTGCCACCACCGCCATCTCCACCATCATCACCACCGCCATCTCCGTCATCTCCACTACTGCCTGCGCTACCGCTACCACTATCCCCACCATCATCTGGCACAATAAAAGGATTTGGAGTCTCTTTCTGCTCGCAAGTTATATCCGCCGAAGCTTTTTGTCCATCTACCGCAATTGCCGTGATTGTTGCTCCTCCCTCTTTTATACAACGTAATGCCCCACCAGCATAAGCCGACACGATGTTGGGGTCAGAACTAACTAAAGAATAAGATTTGTCCTCACCATCTATCTCCACTAATGGTTTTACAGTCTTATTTACCGCCAAAGTCGACGTCTCGAACTTCAAACTAATACTCTTCACTGAACTCGTTTTTTTCAACACTCCGCCAGGTAATAACCACTGTAGCCCAGTCCACAACAGCGCAAAAGTTACTAAACCAATCAAAATTTGAATCATCCTATTTTTAGCTTTTGTCGTTTTTCCAGGATCTCCCCCAGCAGTCAAGAATTGGACACCAAAGACCATAATCCCCACCAAGCCCAAAACCCCCACGCCTCCTGCCAAAATATTTATAATCAACAACAAAATATGCCATATCGCTCCACCACCACCTTCTTCGCATTCAAGAATCGAAGTATCAGCTCCCCCACAAGTCGCCGCAAATACCGGAATACCGCCAAAAACCAAAGTCAACACTATTGGTAAGAGCACTAGCAACGTCCTATTTCTCTTCATATAGACAGTGGTACACTTTCCCCATATTTATTAACGAATTTCCATCAAAATACACATATTTATCCGCTCTATTGGACGACAATTCAATCATGATGTCAACACCATCCACTATCGAATAACTACCGTAGTCCAAATATTCTCCGTCTGTACCACGTTCCGCGAACCTATAATCATCTAATAGTTCAAATATTGTTTCATCATCCGCTTTGCAAAACAACAGCAATTCTTTCACATTTCCATTCTCATCACGGACCACCGAGTAGTCACCATAAGTTTTTGTTTCTTCGCAATCACACTCTACTGGAGCAGCCTTTTCAAACGTCGTCAAAATTACGATAATCACAATCGCCAGAATTACCACCAAGATTCCCAAAACAATAGTAGCAATTTTGAACCAATTATGTCTATCATTTTTATTTTCATAATTTGCAGGTGCAACCTGCACTCTGTTCATAAATTCCTGTTCGAAATTTCCCTCTTGCATTTTTATTTACCCACCATTATTATTTATTCCTTCGCCCCCGCGACAGCTTTTTCGCCCACTTCTTTTTTCGCTTTTGTAATCAAATCAGTCACCGCCCTCAGATCCGTAGGCGAAATATCAGAATATGGAAAAGTATATGTCGTTTCATCACCTACCGTCGCCAACCTCAATGTCCCATAATGGAACATCTTCTGTAAAATATTTTCCTGCCGAAAACTCGCATCCTCAATCGATGATAAATCAATAATATTAATGGAGGTAGAAACAGGCGAATTCATCACCATTTGAATTACATGTCTATTGGTGATGTATAGTTTATTACCGTTGTAAATTTTAAGCGCCAACAGCCAAATCACAAAAGTCGCCGCCAGCAAAGCGAACAAGATAATAAATAGGAAATTTACACCCATCTCATCAAGCATGGTTTGTCCCATCAATACTAATAAGAAAGCTAGCAATATCACTACTAGTCCAACAAACAAACCTCCCCAAATCAACGCTAAATAGACCTTCGCTCGTCGGAAAAAGAACTCTACATATTCATCTTCTTCCAACTTCAACCCAGGAAAATCCTTTTTACTTCTATCATGTCGGATTTTAGCTAAAGATTCATCCATAATGACTCCTTTTCCTTATTATAACTTATTTTTCAGGATTTTGCAAATGTTTACGCCCTTTTTCCGTCACCACACGACCCTTCGGCGTCCTCGTTAATAGTCCCATCTGCATCAAATACGGTTCATAAAAATCTTCTATCGTTGCCGCCTCATCACCCGTGAGTGCCGCAATCGTGGTCAAACCCACCGGACGTTCTCCGTAATTCTCCCACATCAGTCTAAGCATATTCCTATCCGCCGGATCCAAACCCAAATAATCAATCTCCATCAATTTTAAGGCATCTTGCGCGACTACCGTATCAATAATCCCGTCTCCATTTACATCTGCATAATCTCTCACCCGCTTAAAAATCCGGTTCGCAATCCTCGGCGTCAACCGCGATCTCGTAGCTAATAGTTTTGTCGCCTCCGGTTCAATTTTCGTCTTCAAAATCCCCGCCGTCCGATTGATTATTTTTTCAATTTCAGGCTCCTTATAATACTCCAAACGATGAATTATCCCAAATCTATCACGCAAAGGTCCCGCAAGCGACCCTGTCCGCGTCGTCGCTCCAATCACAGTAAAATGTGGTAAATCGAGTCGCACGCTTCTCGCTGCCGGACCCTTCCCTATCACAATGTCCAACTTATAGTCTTCCATTGCCGAATATAGCACTTCTTCCACTGCTCGTCGCAATCGATGGATCTCATCAATGAACAATACGTCACCATCTTTCAAATTCGTCAAAATAGACGCAAGGTCCCCCGCTCGCTCAATTGCCGGCCCCGAAGTAACGCGAAGCGACGCGCCCAGTTCATGCGCTATCACCCCTGCCATCGTCGTTTTGCCAAGGCCAGGTGGACCATATAATAATACGTGATCCAAAGTTGAACCGTCCGCCCGCTTTTTGACCGCCTCAATCGCCAATTTTATATTATTCTTCAAGTGCTCTTGTCCAATATATTCATCAAAAGTCACCGGCCGAAGACTGATTTCAATCTTCTCCTCTTCCGCATCATCCGCCGCCATCGTCGGCTCCACTAACCTCTCTATCGCCATATTACTACCATTATACCATCTAATGATATATAATAATACCATTATGGATAACAAAGAATCGATCTCTAATTCAACCCCGAATAATCAAAAAGCAACAGGCTGGGAAGATGTTGCTGAAATGGCGGACAAGCAAACACTTTTCGAACAAGCCTCCAAAGAAGGCCGGGCAAAAATGCTTAGTTTAGGAAAACAATACCCTCGGTCAGGCTTTGAAATGACCTTCATGGGCTTCCAAACGAGATGCCATGAAAAAACCGCTGAATGCGTTAATACGGTAGTCGAAAGAGTATCCAAACTGGCTGAAGATAACGATCCGGAGATCAACGTCATTAGATATTGCCTAAGAGCTGGCATTCATGGAGGAAAATGGACAAATGATTCAATCGGAAAATTTGGCACCGGAGAATTTATTTTCGAAACTCTTGGCTCTCGTTCTAACCCGGAAAACATAGGACGATTGCAACTTATCATGAGGACTATTCCTAGCTCAGACCACGCTAGATATGAGACCATGCGCGTAGACGCTAGAAGGATCGAAGACGTCGTAATCAAAGGCCGCAGTTTCATTCACGATAACGCCCCTGAGGCCTATAAGCTCATAACAGCGATGGTAGACTACTATGATTCAAAAAACGACCCCGAGTTATTTGAGCAAAAAAGAAAAGAATTAGATGAGATGCTTCAAGAACTCAGGACCAAATACAAAGCAGGCTACAAAGAAAGGCACGAAGACTTCATCTTTGATTTAGGCAATTATGATAAGCCAGCAAGGAGTTACATAGGTTCCGCCCTAAACACCAACAATGAAGCAAGTGATGCCGTATACAATGGTGACAAAGGCGACGAAACAGCAATAGACGTCCTAAGAAGACTACAAAAAAACATGATGCCAATCCCGCTTAATGCCCCCAAGACCAAAATCCCAGAATTAAACGAAGCTTTTGAAAAGCTTGGCCAAATACCAATTAATGAACAAACCGGCGAAATGCAAATTGAACTAAAAGACCTTTCAAATATTTTAAGCGCTATCAACAACCATCTGGTAGAAAAACAAGGCAAAAGAACACTTTATCCATCAACCATTACCGCAATAGCATACATCGATAAACTTTCAGCCACGGTACTCAAAAACCTACCGAAAAAAACTTGGCAAGAAATTGCTTTCGATCCTACCTTTAAAGAAATACTAAGATTCTCCCAACTCACCATGAGCAAGGAATATAATTCAAAAGACTTCGAAACATTTTATTCAAATTTCATCAAAAAAGCCGGAATAGCCTTCGAAGAAGACGGCATAAATGACGAAACTGTTTCCGAAGCATTCAAAATAATCCAATTTCAAACTCTCAAAAACGCCCAAGCCGTAGCGGCTAGCTTTTCACACGAGCAAGGCCAAGAGTACCTTGCTTCAGCAGTTTGGTCCGGCAACCTGACACATGAGCTCATTGGACTTCCAGAAAAATACTAAATAATCTTTCAAATCTTTCATTGGCACTATTGACATGTGAGTGCTAATTTGCTACAATAGAGGTATATTAGCACTCCACACACACGAGTGCCAACGCAAAGTAAAAGAAAGTGAGGAAAAATGAGTAAAATAATTGGTATAGATTTAGGAACCACTAACTCTGCTTTTGCCTACATGGTCGCAGGCAAGCCAGAAGTTATCACTAACGCCGAAGGCGACCGCACCACTCCGTCCGTAGTGGCCGTCACCAAAAAAGGCGAACGCCTAGTTGGTAAAGTCGCCCAACGTCAACGCGTCACTAATCCAAAGAACACCATTTATGGCATTAAGCGTCTTATCGGTCGCAAGTACGAAGACAAAGAAGTCAAGCACGACCTTGAAATCAGCCCATACAAGATTGTCAAAAAAGGTAATGGTGTAGCCGTCGAAATGGATGGCAAAGAATACACTCCAGAGGAAATTTCCGCGATGGTCTTAAGCAAAATCAAAGCCGACGCCGAAGCCTTCCTTGGTGAACCAGTCACCGAAGCCATCATCACCGTACCTGCTTATTTCGACGATTCTCAGCGTCAAGCTACCAAAGATGCCGGCAAAATCGCTGGTCTCGAAGTCAAGCGCATCATTAATGAACCTACTGCCGCTGCTTTAGCCTACGGTCTCGAATCCAAAAAAGACGAAAAAATCGTCGTCTTCGATCTTGGTGGTGGTACTTTCGATGTTTCCATCTTGGAGCTTGGTGATGGCGTCTTCGAAGTGATGTCCACCAACGGCGATACCCACCTAGGTGGTGAAGATTTCGACAATGTCATCGTCAACTTCCTCGTCGACGAATTCAAGAAAGAATCCGGCATCGACATCAAGGGCGACGCCGCCGCCATGCAACGCGTCAAAGACGAAGCCGAGAAGGCCAAGAAGGAACTATCCAGCAGCACTTCCACCGACATTAATCTTCCCTTCCTTAGTGCCGACGCCGACGGTCCCAAGCATTTCGAATATACTTTGACTCGCGCCAAACTCGAAGAACTAGTATCTGAACTACTCGACCGTCTCGAAGAACCAGTCAAGAAGGCTTTGAAAGATGCTAAACTTGAAACCAAAGACATTGACGAGATCGTCATGGTTGGTGGCATGACTCGTATGCCAGCCGTTGTCGAAAAAGTCAAGAAAATCTTCGGCAAAGACCCAATGCAAGGTGTCAATCCAGACGAAGTCGTGGCCGTCGGTGCCGCTATTCAAGGCGGCGTTCTCCAAGGCGATGTCAAAGACATTCTTCTGCTTGATGTTACTCCACTTACTCTTGGTATTGAAACCATGGGTGGCGTCCGCACACCATTAATCGAACGTAACACCACCATTCCGACTTCCAAATCCGAAGTCTTCTCTACCGCCTCCGACAACCAACCTCAGGTAGAAATACATGTTCTCCAAGGTGAACGTGAGTTTGCCGCTGACAATAAATCTCTCGGCCGCTTCATTCTCGACGGTATCGCTCCAGCTCCTCGTGGTGTCCCCCAAATCGAAGTTACTTTCAACCTCGACGCCAACGGTATCTTAAATGTTACCGCCAAGGATAAAGGCACCGGTAAGGAACAGTCTATCACCATTCAAAACTCCGGCAATATGAGTAAGGATGATATCGAAAAAGCTCGTCAAGAAGCTGAAGCTCACGCCGATGAAGACAAGAAGAAACGCGACTCTATCGACGCCAAGAACCACCTAGAAAACACCATCTATCAAGCTGAGAAAATGCCATCTGAATACAAGGACAAAATCAGCGATGACGACAAAGAGACCATCAAAAAAGCCGTCGAAGAAGCCAGAAAAGTCCTGAACGATGACAAGGCCGACAAGGATAAGTTCGAAGAAGCCACCAAAGAGCTTAACGACAAAATCATGCCAATCGGCGCAAAGCTCTATCAATCAGCTTCCGAAGACGCCAAAAAGGACGACAAATCTGACGACGATGCAGTTGAGGGAGAAATAGTCGACAAATAAAACCTCAACGGCATTTTTCGAGACATTTTGAAATCGCCCACTAAAAATTACAACAGTCGCAGATGAGTATCCTGCACTGAATACAGGCACGAATCCGCCCGACCTGTTGTAATTTTTACATGGCGAGATTTCAACGTCGAGAAAATGTCTTGAAGTTTTATCTGACAAACTGTTGTGCTATAATTATCCTATGAAAATTCTCTTTCCAGAAATAACTCACAATCAATTTGCCAAAGAAGCCGTCAAAGCCTTCCCAAATATTGACTTTATTCCATCTAACACTCTAGAAGACGCCGCCAAATTGTTACAAGCCGGCGCCGCCGACTCTATGATTTCTGGTTTAGACTATTCTTCTCGTGATGTGCTTCTTGCCTACAAATCATTTATCCCACTCCGGTCAAAATTCTTCTCCAGTTGTTTTATTTGTAAAAAAGACCAACAAGTTTTCGCCCTAGCCGACGGCGGAGTCAACAAAATCCCCACCGCAGAACAACTCTACACCATCGTCGAAGATACCGCTCGTACCTTCCAAGCATACACCGGCAAACGGCCCAAAATCGCTATGCTTTCCTACTCCACCCATGGTTCCGGCGGCAAAAATCCCGATCTCGACAAAATCCACTCCACCGTTGCCAATATCAAACAAAACCACCCAGATTGGCTCATCGACGGCGAAATGCAACTAGATGCCGCCGTCAATCCTCGTGTTGCTAACAAGAAAACTCCAGATAGCCCATTAAAAGGCCAAGCCAACATCCTCATCACACCCGACCTTAACTCCGGCAACATTCTCTACAAATCTCTCGAACAATTCGGCGGCTTTACTCTTGCCGGCCCCATCATCCAGGGCTTTCGTATTCCTCTAGCCGATTTATCTCGTGGTAGCACAGTTGACGATATCATCCTCACCATCAATGTCATTCTAAAACAACTATCAAAGGAGCATTAAATGAAATATTTCGGCACCGACGGCATCCGTCAAGAAGCAGACAAATTCACCAGCGAATTTCTCGCCAAAATCATCCGCGGTCTTAACGATTACGCTGGAAATCAAATCAAAGTCATGCTAGGCGGCGACACTCGCGAATCCACCGAATGGATTTTGCAAGATCTAAGCACAGCCCTAGAAACCTTCGGCATAGAATACAGCAGCGTTGGCATTCTTCCTACACCAGCCATCAACTACTGTTTCTACGAAATGGGTTTCGACTTTTGCATCGACGTTACCGCCAGCCATAACCCCTACACCGACAACGGCATCAAAATCTTCGAACGGGGAAAAGATCAAGGTCAAAAACTCAGTCAGCCAGCTTGCGACGCCATCGAAAATTCCCTCTCGCTGCCCATTGATTATCAACCAGTTTCCACCACCTATCGCGAAGACCTCCACGGCGAAGCTGTCGACCTCTACAAGGAACACCTCACCAATTATCTCGGCAAAGTCGACTTAAGTGGCCTCAAACTCGCCATCGATTGCGCCAATGGTGCCACTTCCGTCATCAGTGAATCTGTTTTTAACGCTCTTGGCGCCGAAACCGAGCTTGTTCATGCCAACTCAAACTACAATACCGAAATCAACCAAGATTGCGGCAGTACTCATCTAGGATCACTTCAAAATCTCGTTAAAACCAACCATCTCGACCTCGGTGTCGCCTTCGACGGCGATGGCGACCGCTGCCTTCTCATCGACCAGGCAGGAAACGAAGTTGATGGTGACCAAATCATCGCTATTCTCGCAAATCACTTAAACCTCGATAAAATCGCAGTTACCGTAATGGCGAATCAAGGTCTTCTCAACTGGGCCAAGGATAACCATATCATTACTGAAATTACCGCCGTAGGCGATTCCAATGTCGCCGAAGCCATGCGCACCAAGCACATTCAAATCGGCGGGGAACAATCCGGTCACATCATTCTTCCCAATGAAGCCACCGGTGACGGCATGCTTACCGCCCTCATGGTTACCAAAGTCATTTCCTCAACCAATCAATCTCTTCATGACCTTGCCAACATTTATCAAAAATCCCCCCAAGTTATAGTTAATCTTTCCGCCTCCCCCGAACAAAAAGAGCGATTAAAAACTAGCCCCGAAGCAAAACAACTCCTTCTCGACTACGAACATAAACTCGAACAAGAATCCGGCCGACTCCTTGTCCGTCCCTCCGGCACCGAACCCCTCATTCGCATCACTCTCTGGGGAAATGACGAAGCAACTATTACAAAATTAGCCAATCAACTAAAAGAGGAATTATCAAAAGTACTATGAGAATCGAAATATTAAAAGAGTATAGCCCAAAAACTGCCAATAGAATCAGAGAATTACTCATCCAACTATCCAGAAGCGGCAAGGATCGTGGCGAAATCCCCGAGCAATGGTTTCAAGATTTAATCAATTCCGACAGTCACGATATGCTGCTCGCCATCGATGAAAAAGACCAAATTGTAGGTATCGCAACCTTATCCATCATCATGGGACCCATCGTCAGAAAAGTCGCCTACCTAGAGGACTTTGTTACCGACCAATCGGTCCGTGGGCAAGGTGTCGGTAGCCAACTCTGGGAAGCCATGCTAGACTGGGCCAAATCCAAAGGCTGCACCGAACTAAACTTCACCTCCGGTCACGGTCGTGAAGCCGCCCAAGCTTTCTATAAAAACAAAGGTGCCGAGGTCTATGACACTAACTTCTTTCGCAAATCTATCTAATTATGCTATAATATATAGCATAAATGAAAAAACAATTCATTCCTACATTGGTTTTCATGATAATCATCGCAGCTCTCATTACGGCCCAACCAACGTTCGCTGCCACCTGTAGCGGTGTAGAGACGAGCCTCATTGAGTGCGAAGGCGGCGGAGATGCCGGCATTTGGCATATTCTGATTCTAACCGTAGAAATTCTATCCATCGGCATCGGCATCACGGCCTTAATTGGAATCCTTATCTTTGGCGTCCAATATCTCACCGGCGGAGGCGACGTCGCAAGAACCACCAAAGCCAAGCGACGTATGTTTGAAATTGTTATCGGCCTAGTTGGCTGGGTTTTGATTTACTCCATTTGCGAATGGTTAATGCCGGGGGGTAAATTTAATTTCACCTCCAACATTACCAACATCTCTCTAAACTTCAGCAAAGACTCACTTGAAGTAGGAAAAAGTGCCAAGACGACAGTAAATTTTACTCCGGAAGGCACTCAAGACAAAACTTATTCTCTATCCACAGAAAACTCTGACATCGCCTCTGTGGTTGGAAATACTGTCAAATGTCGAGGCGAAGGCACCACTATTATTACTGCGACATCCGTCAATGGCAAAACGGCCACCGCCGAGATTACTTGCACCAAACCTGTCGAACCGACCAACAATAAACCCGGCGCAACCCCCCAAGACACCTGGTTTAATTGCGATAATTGTCCTTCCGATGGCAGCCTCATTAGCCAAGCTCAAAGCGCAAGCTTCGATGCCGCATTTGAAAAAGAAGAAAGCTCAATAACCTATGAAGCTGCCGAACAACTTGCAACCGCCAAGGGAATATCGCAAGAAAATTTTCACGCCATAATGGCTTGGGCACGAACTGAAAACTATGAAAACGACGGAGCTGGAAACTATTTTGCCTATCTATGCACATCAACGATGGTGAATAAAGCTCTGAATGGCGCAAACTTGCTCGGTGAAATGAAAAATTGGGCAGACGCTGCCCCCAGTCAAGTATGGTTTTATGCCTATGCAGATTTCATAGGAAGCAACGACAACAACCATTGGCAAGATGATGAAATTTACGGAACCGGTCAATCCGTACCTGGATATTATCAGTCGAACCTAAAAATAGCCTATATGGCTTTAAAATACACATATCCAAACGTTAATTCTTGCTACGGAGGCAGACCAGCCAATGTAGTAGCCCACCAGAAAAACTCAAGGCAGGAAAACATATATGTTGGATGGTAGTGCATAACTGCCAAACTCTCTCATCGTTATTTGAAATATTCTATATAATTAGTATTACAATTACTGGCAACAAATATATCTGCAACGCATTCGGCAACCCCGCGAAGAAGCACAGGCTCACCCCATATGCCACCATCAAGCTAAGCATCATTCCATTAATCTGAATCTTCTTCCAAACCGCCACTAAGACTAGAACCAAAGTTAGCGCAAATAGGGAAATACCAACCAACCCCGTTTCTAGAAGCAACGATACATACTGATTTTGCACAATTTCCTTTGGACTTGATGAAAGCCCCGCATTATACAAGGCCTGTCCTGCACCCCCAAGTCCCACACCAAAGAAGATAGTTTTTAAATCTTTAGACCATGCCTCAAACGCGGTGCTGGACAATTTCAAACGTATATCGGTAGATTCCGCCACATAACCATCAAAAACCGCATCCTGAGCATCAGATTCCACCTGTTCCGAATCCTCTTCTCCGCCCCTGTTCTCTTCCAAGTTTTCCACAGGTTTTTCCACAGGTAAATCTATCACCCCCAACGACAAGTGGTTTAACACTTTTCCCACCCCAGTCATATACGTATCATTAGTAGGACTTACTTGCGCCATCATCCCCTGCATGTTTAGCGTAAACAGGAAAGAGAGAACTACTGTACCCCACACCAAACCCAATCTCTTCCCAACCAAAATCCGCTCTTTTCGCACCTTTGTTCCAAACATCAAAAATCCCGTCATAAACAACAACCCCACCACAAACGCATAAATCGCCCCCCTTGAAAACGTCAAAAATAGAGTTGTGGTTATTATGAAGAAACAGAATAGCATTATTTTGCTATTCTGTTTCTTAACCAATAACCACGCCACCAGTATCGTTGGCGCGAGCAGCAAATTCCCCATAAACTGCGGTTCAATCGCAAACCCATTCGGGTGAGGGAACCCAAACATCTGATAGGTACACCCCGCACACATCAGGGAATAGTCTCTTGACACCCCCACCAAATCCAACACACACTGTATTGCGCACCACCCGCATACAGCCAAAGTCGCACCGAAAAACCATTTTAACCATTTCGCACGAAACTCTTCATCAAATGTTTCTCGCATCTCCCACATCGCATATCCCGCAAAATAAATCAGCCACAGAATCCCAACCGTGAGCACCCCCCGCGTCACATTTAACGACCAAATTACCGATAGGCTTAACCACACAGGGAATAGTAGCCACATCCATTTTTGCTTCAATCCAGAAAACAATTTTTTATCTTTACCAAGTAGCACCAAAGCCATTACGTCAAAAAGCACTAGCCAAATAATCGGCAGGGAAATCTCAAAATTCATCGTTTCGCCACTACCAAACGAAATCACCGGATAATACGAGAAAAACAAACAAGCCGGCAAACAATACAAAAAATACTTAATAATCCCATAAGCGTCCTTTTTCGCAGTATTTTTATCCAACTTTCTCTTTAACATAATCTCTCACTTCTTGATCAAATCTTTCTGCTTTAAAGTTTTCCACAGTCTTTGCGATTTTTTCTCTCTCGAATTTCATTTTTTCAAACTTTTCTATCGCCTCAACTAGTGATTTAATCGTCTGTTTCTCAAACAAAATCCCATTCTCTCCATTCATAACATAGTCTCGCGCCCCACCCTCGCCAAACGCAATCACCGGACAACCCACCGCAAGTGCCTCAACCGGCGCAATTCCAAACGGCTCCAAGCTAGGGAACAAATATCCCTTTGCTCCAGCCAAGTACTTTGCTAGTTTCTTTTTCCCTACTAGCGGCACAAATTTCACCAAATCACTCCCATTTGACATTTTCACCAAATTATTGTGTTCTGGCCCCTCTCCCACCACTAGCAGTTTCCTGTTCATTTTCATACAAGCCTTCACCGCCAAATCAATTCTCTTCCAATTTACTTGCCGAGAAGTGGTAATATAATAATCTTCTTCCGATACGTCATTCTGAACACTGAACGCATCAATTTCCACCGGCGGATGAATCACTATCGCTTCCCTCTTATAATACCGTTTCATCAGCTCCTGCGCATATTCGCTTATCGTCACAAAATAATCCGGACTTTGCGCCGCCCTATAATCTGCCTTTCTAAGAGGCTTCACCAACAACTTAAAGAAGAACCTCACCAACGGATTTAAAATCCCAAACCCCGGGTTCTCAACATAATCATCATACATCTGCCAATAATACTGTGTTGGTACGTGACAGTATGATATGTGAATTCCATTTGGGTTCTTAGACTTCTTCCCTTCTTCGTGAAGCCGTTTTCCTGACTTCACGGCTTTTGCCTCCGCCCCAGTTACCGAAATAATTAAATCATACTCTGACAAATCCAAATGCGAAAACCACCGCTGCCGCAAAGGTCCTAGTATTCTTCGCATCCACGACGGAAAAATCTGTAACCACCCAGTCCTTACCTCCGCATCTTTAAACCAATCAATTCCCTTTTCCGAATATTTCGACGTATAAATCGGCGCTTCTGGATATAGTTTATGTATCGCGAGTAACACCTTCTCCGCTCCCCCTATATTTGTCAGCCAATCACAGACAATGGCAACTTTCATTTAGCTCCTTCGCCCTTCAAAACCACCACAATCGTCTTAAAGAAAATCGCAATGTCCAGCCACAACGACCAGTTTTTCACATAATAAATATCGAGCGCCCTTCGTTCTTCAAACGGAATATCTCGCCGACCCGACACCTGCGCAAATCCCGTCAACCCAGACCTTACCATCAAGATTAGCGATCTATCGCCATAATCCCTCAGTTCCCCAGGCAAAAGCGCCCGTGGCCCAATTAACGAAATATCACCCTTCAAAATATTAAATAACTGTGGCAATTCATCTAAAGAAGTCCTTCTTAAAATCTTCCCAACCTTTGTTATTCTTGGATCATTCTTCATGTAATCCCCGTCTCGCCGATATTTTTTTATCAGCTCCGGCTTCCCCATCTTAATAAACGCTTCTTCTGCCGTCATCCCTGAATACTCCGGTTTCATTGATCTAAACTTATAGCAACGAAACCTTCGGTTATATTGCGTCAGCCTTTCATCCGTATAAAACGCCGAATGCTTAATATCCGCACATTTCAAAATCACCCAAATAATCGCCATCGGAATAATCGTAATCAAAATAGCAACTAACGCAAACAAAATATCAAACAACCTCTTCACCCCAGCACTCAACCCATTCAGTGGAGTCGCCATCACCATCACTGCCGGCGTATTGCCAATTAGTTCCAATTCGCCAAAATGCGACGACAAAGCCGTTTCAGATGGCACAAAATAGTACAACAAATGACGGTTTACCGCCTGTTTATAGACATACTCTGTCGACTTCTCGTCCGTCTGAAAAATCACATCCGGTCTAGTTTTTTTCAAAGCGTCCTTCAAAGATGAGTACTGATGCGTCTTCAAATCATGCGGAATATATTTCCGGTTTGCCACAATCCCCGCCAACCTATAGCCAGACTCCGGCCTTGACGCGATATAATCCGCCAAGTATTCTGTGTTTTTCGAATTCCCAATTATCACAGCCCGTTTAGTAGCATAATCTTTTCGGAATATTACTTTAATTAGAAGACGTACCAGCGCCCTTTCCACCACCAAAAACACGAAAGACAGTCCCATCGCCGTCACCGCCATCACTCTGACCGGAAATAGATTTTCACCCTTAAAGAAATCGTAAACAATCAAAGCCGCCACCGACAGTATTGCCGCTATGAATAATCTCCCCACTTCCGGTAGCCTCGATCGCCCCAAGAAAATTGATTTCCGATAAAGCCCTAACGCCATAATGATAATTAGCATCACTGGCACCACCCAAACGGAGGTCAAAATAAAATCCGACAGCTGCGCCTCAAACATATACGGCCGAGGATCAACATAAATTCTAATGATATATGCAATTGCAAACGACAATATCAACGCCACCGCATCACCGATTATCAAACATAACCGCAAAATCAAATCCGACTTTTTCCGCATAACAATATTATATCAAACTCCCACTAATATTGCTAAACGATAGTTTTTTTAACAAAACATAAATAATATGCTATCATCATAATATGACTAAGGTTCTGCTTAAACAGTTTTCAAGTTCTAGATATTATTTATATATAATTCTCAGTATTACAGTGTTCTCAGGTTTTATCCTTTCTACCACCAAAGCATTCGCAGAAGACACTGACATTGTAGACCAAGTCAACATCACCGTTCCAGAATCTTGTACAATGAGCGGCACTGGCATGAATACTCATAATGCAGAAATACAAAACAATACATATACGGCCGACATAGGCACCACTACCTTACACGCCTTCTGTAATGACAATGGCGGTTTCGCCATTTACGCAGTCGGGTACACCGGGAACGAAATAGGTGGCACCAATAGCACTAAACTAGTAGGTAGCCCATCTACTATAGGTAATATAGACACAGGCACTGCTATTAATGGCAATACATCAAATTGGGCTATGAAACTCACGAAAACACAGGATTCTGGTAATACTACTGGCGCCAATGCCTTTACTATAGACAATAGCTTTGGTGACTATCATGCAGTACCGTCCTCATACACCAAAGTAGCCCACAAAGACACTGCCACTGATATGACCACCTCTACTGGTGGAGTTAAACTTACTACTACTTATGCTGCTTTCATCAATAAAACCCAACCCGCCGGCACCTATTCCGGCCAAGTCAAATACACTCTCGTCCATCCAGCCAGTGAAATCCCTACTCAGCCAATAGCCTGTCCTTCCGGTTATATATGTTACAACCCAAACGGCAGCAACGTGGTTGGAACTATGGGGCAACCAACTATCTCTTCCTCCGCCACTTCTGCCACACTCCTGCCATCAAACTTTTCTCGTGAAGGCTATGGGTTCGCTGGCTGGAGTACTACATATGATTATTCTGACACTACTGGTTTTCTGGGACCACAGGAATATATCACTTTTACTGCCGGAGAATACACAGGTAGTAATCCAGGTCTCAGCCTTTATGCCCATTGGATAAAGTCTGCTGGTAACATTCAGGATTGGTCTGGCTGTTCCAGCCTTGCCTCCGGCTCCGTCACTGCATTAACTGACCAACGCGATAACGAAACCTACGCTGTTGCCAAACTGGCAGATGACAATTGTTGGATGATAGAGAACCTCCGCCTGGAAAGCACGAATTCAGACAATGCCACTGGCGCATTGGCAGAAGGTTATGGTACATCCGCAACTTACGGCAACTTCTCTGGTCTCGCTGATGCAGAAAGTATGGGCTTCTCTTTAACTTATACCGCAAATAGCCTATACTATAGTGGCACGCGGGAAAGTACCGCTAGCGTAGATATCGGTACTACTAATTACCCTGCTTATCGTATGCCACGCTATAATAACTGGAATAACCAATCTACTTCCGCGAATCGTCCACAAAACCCAATTACCAGTGATGCCACTAATAGCACTACAAATGCTGGCATGTATAGCTACGGTAACTACTACACTTGGCATGCAGCTATTTCCGATCTTACTTACAACGGTACAGCTAACCAATCTACTACCAGTACTTCACTTTGTCCGAAAGGCTGGCATCTACCTACTGGCGGTCTAGCATACGCTTCAGATAATACTGGTGCGGTAAACGTCACCGGAAAACCAGAGACCTTTAGTGAATTCTATAACCTAGGCTACACAATTATGGATAGTATAACTGCATATGAAAGCAATGCTAATAGTGGCGTATCATATTATGGATCCAATACTATCAACACAGCAGGTGATACTGCCACTAAAGCCTTCCGAAAATACCCTAATAATTTTATTTATTCTGGCCATTTTAGTGGTTCGTCGGCGTTGGTTAGCAGCGGCTTCTATTGGTCGTCTACGGCAAGCGACTACGAAAGCGCTCGATATTTGGTAGTTAATAGTTCTAACGTCCGCCCAGGTACGAACGAAAGTCCTAAGTACTATGGCGGGAGCGTTAGATGCCTTAGTTCGTCTTAACGTTTAAATTACGGTTCGTGCTATTTTAGACCCTCGACTCAATTAATCCCCAAGCATAAAAATGATTTGTCAAGTTGTCCATATCTCAAAACATCAATGGCTAGTTGTCTTAACAAATTTATTCCACCGTCACTGATTTTGCCAAATTTCTCGGCTGGTCCACATCGTAACCTTTGGCAATTGTCATATAATACGCAAATAATTGTGACACCAAATTCATCAAAATTGGCGCAAACAACTCAATATCTGTTGTAATTTTTACAACAGTTTCCACGGGTAAATCAAACTTATCCACATTTGTTGCTGCAATAATATGTCCGCCTCTAGCTAGTACTTCCTGTACGTTCGATACCGCTTTATCGTACAACTCACCGTCTGGCAGTAGCGCCATTTCAAAAAACCTATCATCAATCAAAGCCAAAGGCCCGTGCTTCAATTCCCCAAACGCATACGCATTCGCGTCTACATACGAAATCTCTTTGAGTTTCAAAGCCCCTTCCATCGCCGTCGGATATGCTACATCCCTTCCTAGATAAATCCCGTGCTCATACTTCGTATACTTCCCTGCAATCTTTTCTACTTCACCCCGCACTTCATCTAGCACCTTGCGAATCTCTTCCGGCATTCGCGCAATTTCCGAAACATATGGCTTCAGTATTCCACTTTTCACCCCCTTCGCTTGCGCAATTGTTAGCCCAAACATCACCATCGCAATCACTTGAGAAGTAAACGCCTTGGTCGAAGCCACTGAAATTTCCGGCCCCACGTGCACATAAGTCCCTCCATCCACCTCACGTGCGATAGTCGATCCAATCGCATTCACAATACCAATCGTTTTCACCCCCTGTTTCTTAATCTCACGAAGGCATGCCAAAGTGTCCGCCGTCTCGCCCGACTGTGACACGATCAAAGCTACCGAATCCTCCGGTATATAAGCCTGCCGATAACGATACTCCGACGCAATCACGGCTTCCACCGTAATCTCCGGCGTAAATTTCTCGATATAATATCCGGCCAGTAATCCAGCATGATACGCCGTCCCACATCCAACAATCACCAAATGTTTAATTTTTCGAAGCTCCGCTTCACTCAACCCCGGTCCACCTAAATGCACCACTCCATCTTCCAAATTCATCCGACCCCGCAAAGTCTCCGTCAAAGAATCCGGTTGTTCCATGATTTCCTTTAGCAAGAAATGTTCATACCCACCCTTCTGTATTGCCGCTAGATTCGTCTCGATTTCTTCAACTTTTGCCGAAACCGGCTCCGCATTCAACGTCTTTATCTCTACGCTTTTTTCTGTTACCGTTGCCACTTCCCCATCATTCAAATAAATCGCTTGCTTCGTGTGGCCAAGTAATGCCGACGCATCCGACGCAATCAAAGTCTCATCGTGTCCAATCCCAATCACCAAAGGCGAGCCGCTTCTTGCTACCACAATTTCATCGGGCTTCAACACCGACACCACCGCAATTCCGTAAGTTCCCTTCACTAGCTTCAGTGCCTGCACCACTGCATTCGCCAAAGGATATTTCCCCTCTCCATAAAACGATTCAATCAACGCCGCCAGTACTTCCGAATCCGTCTCCGATTTAAAATCAAAATCTTTCAACGCCTTCTTTAGCTCTTTGTAATTCTCGATAATCCCATTGTGCACCAAATAAATCGGCCCCGCTTGGTGCGGATGCGCATTACGCTCGCTTGGCTCACCATGCGTCGCCCAACGCGTATGCCCAATCCCAATCGTATCATTTCGCTTCGCTCCAGCTAGTTTCTCTTCCAAGTTCGAAATCTTACCTTTCGCTCGCACCAAAGTCGCTTCCCCGTCAGCACCTAGTGTCACAATCCCAGCCGAATCATACCCCCGATATTCCAATCGCTTCAATCCTGACACTAGAAAATCCTGCGCATTCTTTTCCCCCACATAGCCCACAATTCCACACATTTTTTATCCTCCAGTTTTTATTAATTAAACAATCTAAGCTTTCGCTTCCTCATGTAATTTCTTGAATTTTGCCGACTTTCCGTCCAATTCGTCTAAGTCTTTCTCCGAAATCGTTTCATTCTTACCAGATTCAATAAAGTTTCTCAGTACTCCCACCAATATAAACGGCCTCACAAACACCGAATGCAAAATACTCCACATTATAATGCCGCCAATAGCCGCTGTAATTAGCATCACATTATTAGGATCCGCCAAGAAAGCCGTGTCTTCCGTGCCTTCCTTCGCGAACTCCGCCGCAACGCTATTAAACGCATCCGGAAACGCCATGGTAATAAGATAAGTTATTCCGAAGAATACCCCACCAATCACCAAGAATGATACAAAGCTCATTCCAAACATTCTCCCCATATTCTTAAAGAAAGTCTTACCGTGTTTGAAAAACAGCACCGCGCCTTCAAGAGTTGCCTTCACCGCACTTTTATCTTTCATATAAAATACCCAACCAAGACAACAATCACATAGATATCTTACAATCGTTTGAATCACACTTGAAATCGCACTGCCAATCGCACTTCCATTATCACCACCAATTGCACTACCAAGTGCCGTTATTGCTCTACCTAGCTGATTAAATATTCCCCGAATTGCGCTAGTCGCAGCATAATAGGCCGCCACCGTCAAAAACCTTTCCTTTACTATTTTCTTCCCCTCCGCATACACATCGTCTGGCAATTTGCCTTCCGTGACACCTTTTGTCATCATCGCAATTTGCCCTGCTTTAAATATGTATGATACAAAATGCGACGCAATTGCCACCAAAATAATTGCAATCACCACGCCAATAGCTAGTCCAATCAAACCATTATCCGCAAATTTCTCTGCCAAGAAAAACCCCGCCGCCGCTAATATAATAATCACCACTACCGACAACAAATCCCAACCAAACCTTCTCAACGAAAACGTTAAAGTTTTCTTATATATTTCTTTATTGTCCATAAGTCTCCTTTATAATTTATCTTCATTATAGCATATTCTATTTTTCAGTTTCATTCTAGTTTCAAGATGCACAATATATATTATAATAAAACAAGGAGAATCAGATGAGAGTATTATACGTTGAAGATGCCGTTTTCTTAGCCGAAGCCGTCAAACACAATCTAGAAAAACAAGGCATCACAGTTGATTTAGCAGACAATGGCGCCGATGGTTTAGAAAACGCCCTCAAAGACATTTACGACTGCGTCGTTCTAGATATCATGTTACCCAAATTATCCGGCACCGACATCTTAAAGCGCATGCGTGAAAAGAATGTCCAAACCCCAGTCATTATGCTATCCGCTCTTTCTGAAGTTGAAACCAAAATCAACCACTTAGATCACGGCGCCGATGACTATCTTGCCAAACCTTTCAAAACCGCCGAGCTAGTCGCCAGAATCAAAGCCATCGTTCGTCGTCCCAAAAATATCGATACTTCCAATCTCACCTACAGCGATTTAACCCTAGACAAAACCAATGCCACCCTAAATGGCGAGCAGCTCACCGCCAAAGAAGTCGAAATCGTTACCGAATTCATCAAAAATCCCGAAAACCTTATCGGCAAAGAATACCTGCTTGCCAAAATCTGGGGCGAAGATAACGTCTGCGACGACAATTATATTGAAACTTATATTTCCAGACTTCGCAAAACTTTCAAGAAAATTCATAGTAAAGCCAAAATCGTCACCATTCGTGGCCTTGGTTACAAACTTACGAGTAAAGCCGATGTTTAAAAAGCTCCGAAATAGAATTATAATTACTACAATGGCCATCACGACCACGGTTTTAGTTTTGGCCGGCGTATTTATCATGGTTTTCTCGTCTGCCACTCGTCCAGAACCAAAACCCCACATCGAAGTTAACTATAATTTACCTAACTATTCAATCTCCTACAACGAAATTGAATTAAAAAATTACATTGAATCCGACCGTCAAGAAGGCCACACAAGGCTCCTTATTACTCTACTTTCAGTTGGCACCGCCATTGAAATTGCTGTCTTTATCATTATTTATTATTTATCCCGTGCTATCGTCGAACCCGTCAAAGATTCCTACGAAAAGCAAAAAATCTTCATCGCCAACGCTTCCCATGAACTCAAAACCCCACTTGCCGTGATTGAAGCCAACATCGAGGCTCTCGACGTAGACAAATCCAACCGAAAATGGAAGGACAATATCGAAAGCGAAATCACTCACGCCAACAAACTTGTCCTAGATTTACTCCAACTTGCCAGAATGGATGCCGGTAGTCTCAAGCAAACTCCGCCCGAAGATATTAACCTCGTCACCGAAATCAAAAACCACATCACTCTATTTGAACCTAAGTTCGCAGGCAAAATATCTTTTAACTCCAATAACGCCACGTCACATTATCTCCTACCAAAACAAGACATTTTACAAGTGTTAGATATTTTGCTCGACAACGCCACCAAATATGGTCGCCAAAAAATCAACCTCAACCTAGACAAATCCAGCCTCACTATTCAAAACGACGGCACCACCATCGCAAAAGATGACCAAGCAAAGGTCTTCGATCGCTTTTATCAAACTGACAAAACCAAAAGCGGCTCCGGCCTCGGTCTCGCCATCGCCAAAGCCATTTGCGACCAAAACCACTGGAAAATCCACTGCGAAAGCACTCACCGCACCACCAAATTCACTGTTTCTTGGTAATCCCTTGTTCTTATTTCACAACTCAAAAAACGCCTCAAGGCGCCAAACTTCAATGGTGAGCCGGGTGGGACTCGCTCATTTATGACCGAGTTCCGCTTTTTGAGCAATTCCGCTAGGAATTGGTGAGCCGGGTGGGACTCGAACCCACGACACCAAGCTTAAGAGGCTCGTGCTCTAACCAGCTGAGCTACCGGCCCGCTCACTCATATCATTATATCACTTTTCTTCTTAAAAGTAAAGCACACAACGGTCTTGCTTTCTAGAAAAATACCATATATAATATACTTATGTTTAAAGGTCATCTGGTCTTGGGAGGAATCATCGGTGTCACCATGCTTTCTGGTGCCACTCTATTATCTACTGGCGTCTCCGCCGACGACGTTATAGATCAAATCAATATCACTGTCCCCGAATCTTGTTCAGTAGAAGGAATCGTCGCTCCCGAACACACTAAAACAGTCCAGAACAACAACTACTATTCTGGCATCGGTACCACTACCTTTACAACTTATTGTAATGACAACAATGGTTATGCTATCTACGCCATAGGCTACTCCAACGATGAATTTGGCAACACATTAATGAAACATAATTCTAATAGTACTTACGATTTTGATACCGGTACAGCTACATCTGGCAATACTTCAAACTGGGCCATGAAGCTCACTGCCACTCCTGGCACTTATGCTCCTACCATTCATTCTGATACCAATGGCGCCTTCACTAGCTACCACGTTATTCCATCAACCTATACTAAGGTAGTAAGCTTTGCCTCAAATACTGATTTACCAGCTAGCGGCGTCAATGCCACTGGTTCTGGCTTCACTTCCACTTACGCTTCTTGGATTTCCGCCACCCAACCTGCCGGCACCTACACCGGCAAAGTCATATACACCCTCGTCCACCCAGCTAGCGAAGAGCCGTTACAGCCTCAAACTGCCACAAGCGGTTGTATCAACTACTTTCCGAATGGCAGTAATGTGATCGGAACGATGGGTTGCCAATCTATCTCAACTTCAGCTACCACCGCTACGTTACTCGCCTCCAATTTCAGCCGAGTCGGTTATGGCTTCGCTGGTTGGTCTGATGTTTACGATTATGCTACGAATAATAATGCCCGCCTCTACGGCCCGCAAGAAGATATTAACTTTACTGCTGGACAATACACCGGAAGCAATAATGGTCTAGCTCTCTATGCTGTATGGATTAAAGTGCCGGTAACATCCAAAGTTGGTCTGGCTGTAGTGGTTTAGCTAGTGGAGCAGTTACTGCTCTCACCGATCAGCGTGACGGTGAAACTTATGCTGTAGCTAAACTTGCTGATGGCAATTGCTGGATGATTGAAAACCTAAGATTGGAAAACACCGCCGCCCATAATTCTGATGGAACACTGGCCCAAGGATACGGCACGTCTACTACTTACGGCAACTTCTCTGGCCTAGCCGACCCGGAAGCTCCAGATAAGTTTTCCTTAACCTACTCGCCCAATAGCCTTTACAGTAGTGATGGCAATAATGGCACTATTAACATTGGCACTACCATACCGCATGACCGTACTCCACGTTACAACAATGCAAACACGCCATCCATCGCATCAGACCGCCCACAAAACCCAACCACCAATTGGTCTGCCGCCATTGCAGACTTAACCCCCACCCATTCATTCGACCAGTCTATCACTAGCACATCGCTCTGTCCGACCGGTTGGCATCTACCAAAAGGTGGCACTAAAGGGAATGAAGCTAATAATGAGTTCTGGTCATTAATAGTTACTGGCATTCATAACGGCACTAATCCTGCCAACTACGAAAGCAATACTCGTCCTTACTATGGTGGCACTCAAGAAGGTAGAAACGCGTCAAAAACCATAAGAATGTACCCCAATAATTTCCTGTATTCTGGCTACGTGACCAATGGCTCAATAAATAATCGTGGGTCTAACGGCATTTATTGGTCATCTACGTCGGGCGAATCAACCATATCGGGTACAAGTACGTATGGCCACGCATATGGTCTAAACTTTGCTTCTTCCAATGTCTACCCAGGCACATATGGATATATCAACAAGACTATAGGAAGCGTTATCCGTTGTCTTATCTCTGGCACTTAGAGATTCTGATACATTATGTTCCAAGTATATATTCGCTTTTACCACTCACCAACCCCCCATCATTCCGCCCCACTTATCCCCCCAAATCCCTCTCAATCTGCTTTTTATACCTCTCCTCTTCCGAAAACACACACCCACAATACTTCTGCATATAAAGCCCCATCTCCCGCGCCTTCTTCTGTCCTTCTCGAAATCCTTCTCTAAAATCCCGATACACAAACTCCACCCCAGACATACCCGCTAAGTCCTTACACACTTCAACTATCTCATCATGCTTTTGATACGGCGATACTAACAAAGTCGTCGTAAACGCATCATACCCATTTTTCGTCGCATATCTCACTGTCTCACCCAGCCGCTTCTTGTAACAATAATTTACGCACCGCCCCGGAATATCCGACACCACATTTTTGCAAAACTCATCCAACCCATAATCTTCAATAAACACCGACTCTACTCCCACCTTTTCACAATAGTCCTTCAGACAATCTCTCCGCGCCTTATATTCCATATACGGATGAATGTTCGGATTATACCAAAATACTGTCGGTTCAATTCCCTCACTTCTCAAAGAGTCAATGCAATACACCGAGCAAGGCGCACAACAAGTATGCATCAAAAGCTTCATCGCCAAACTCTACTTCGCGTATTCAACCGCACGGGTTTCACGAATCACATTGACTTTGATTATACCCGGATATGACATTGTCGCTTCAATCTTGTTAGCGATATCCCTCGCCAACTTCAATGCCGACAAATCATCAATCTGTTTTGGTTCTACGATTACACGAATTTCACGCCCTGCCGAAATCGCATAAGCCTTGTCAATTCCGGTAAACGAAGTAGCAATATTTTCAAGATCACGCATTCTCTCTGCAAAATTCTCCGCCGAAATATTACGCGCTCCCGGCCGTGCCGCTGAAATTGCATCCACGATTTTCACAATCACTGCCTCAGGTGTGGTCGGTTCAATATCGTCATGATGTGCAGCCATCGCATGCACCACCGCATCGGGCATTCCATATTTCTTCGCCAGCTCTGCTCCAATCTCTGCGTGCTTTCCTTCAATCTTATGCGTCACTGCCTTGCCCACGTCATGAAGCAAAGTTGCAGTCTTAGTTACTCGCTTGTCTGCGCCAATTTCTTCTGCAATCATCCCTGCCATATGCGCCATTTCAATCGAATGCAGCAAAACATTTTGCCCATACGAAGTACGAAACTTCAACTCACCAAGTAAATGCAAAATCTCTCTTGGTATCCCCACCACACCTACCTCACGCGCCGCGTCTTCGCCCGCACGCACGACTTCCTTCTCAATTTCACGTTCCGCCCTAGCTACAGCTTCTTCGATCGAAGCCGGGTTAATTCTTCCATCCTTCATCAATCTTTCCAAAGCATACCTTGCCACCTGCCTCCTAATTGGATCAAACGACGACAACACAATCATACCGGGCGTATCATCCACCAACACATCTACACCAGTTGCTCTTTGCAGAGCTTGAATGTTTCGCCCTTCCTTACCAATAATCCGTCCTTTCATATCATCATCTGGTAACTTCAAAGCAGTCACGGTTCTATCCGCAGTCACCTCCGACGACATTCTTTCCATCGCCGTGAGCAACACCGCCTGCGCCGTCTCGTCAATTTCGTGCTTTATTTCTTTTTGTTCCTTTACTACCAAACCAGCTAAATCTTGCTTAATATCATTCTCCGTCATCTTCATCAATTTCTCACGTGCTTCTGTCTTGGAAAGATTCGCAATCTTTTCCAACTTCTCATGCTGCTTCGTTCTAATCTCTCGTACCTCATTCTTCAAATCTTCCAGCTCTTTTTCCTCACGGGCTAGTTTCTCGGTCTTTTTCTCTAGCTGATCCAATTTGGCATCCAAAGAAGTCTCGCGCTCAGCTAAACGATTCTCCGTCCGCTTCCATTCCTTACGACGTTCGTTTTCTTCGTTCTGGTTCTTCTCCGTAACCTTCGCAGCCTCTTTCTTTGCTGCTAGAACAATGTCCGAAGCTTCCCTCTTCGCTTTTCTCAGCAAATCATCAGCCCTTTCTTTCCCCCCATTTTCATTATGCTTGTTATAAGCAAAAATACCTCCCGCCCCAGCGGCAATACCCACTATGGCGGCAATGATAGGAATTGCTATTTCCATATTACCTTTCTAATTGTTTTTGTTGGTATTTTTCTCTATACCAACGGGTTAACAAATAACATCAAATTATAATATTCCAATATCTATTATACCACAATAATTTCAAAATTCATAAACCAATTCATCCCAAAATCCACTCATGCTTGCCTTTTGTCACACCTAAGAGTACACTTATTAAAAATAAGTGGAGGAATTCCAATGGGATATTTAGAAGAAATGTTAGTAAGAAACGGGGTCATCTACCGTAATTCAAACGGCGAAAGTTCCTATATTGAGGGCAGCCTAGTTTCCAACTCATTAGTTGTCCGTGATTCTAACGGCTGGGTTACTCATCGTATCGAACGCGCATCAAACGGCGTCGATCTCGTCGTTCGTAATCTCTCTACTGGTCTTGTCGAAACCAGAGTTAGAATCTAACCCCAAAACCCACGCTTCTTGCTTTTCTTGAATTCTTCTAGCAATTCTTTCTGCTTTTTCGACAGATTCTTCGGCGTCTCCACAATAATCGTCACAATATGTGGCCCTCTATCCCCATCTGCCCTAAACGGTACACCGTGACCCGACAGTTTAAATGGCGTGCCAGACTGCGTTCCTGCCGGTACTTTCATCGTTACTACTCCGTCTACCGTCTCCACATCAATCTCGCAACCAAGTGCCGCATCCACCATCCCAATGCGTTCTTCCGACAATATAATCGAGCCTTCTCTCGTCAAATGTTTGTGTGGCTTCACTCGTACCCTCACATACAAATCCCCCGGCTCCGTTCCGCCTTCTGGCGCCGGACCGCCTTTTCCGTGTAACCGAATCGACATTCCATCATCAATACCAGCTGGAATTTTTACTTTCAAATCTTTTCCCTCTACACTGACAGATTTACTTGTGCCAAATATCGCTTCTTCAAAAGTTAAAGTCACACTTGTCTGATAATCCGCACCCCGTCTCGCTCTTCTTGCCCCGCCATTACCGAACCCAAACAAACTTCCCAAAATATCATCAAACGCCCCACCGCCACCAAAGTCAAAGTTAAAAGTCTGACCATTATAATTAAATGCTCCCCCACTAAATGGGTTTCCTGAGAACCCACCAGCACCGCCTGCCCCACCAAAACCAGCTCCCCCCACTCCCGCATGCCCGAACTGATCATATCGTGCCCGCTTCTGCTTATCAGAAAGCACATCATGCGCCTCATTAATCTCTTTAAATTTTGCTTCTGCTTCTTTATCTCCAGGATTTTTATCCGGATGATACTTCACCGCTAGCTTACGGTAAGCTTTTTTAATCTCATCATCTGACGCATTTTTTGACACGCCAAGCACTTCGTAATAATCTCGTTTTGCCATACACTATATTATATACCATTAGCACTCCAAATACAAGAGTGCCAAACATTAATTTGCCGGATTTGGTAACGGCTTACTCATAGGGTTAGTTGTAATCAATCCCTCTTCCGTCTCCGACGCAATCACCTGAATGTGGACATGATTTTGCCCCGCAAAGAATAGTCCTTGCCCCACCGGGAAATTCGATAATCGACGTTTTTCCTCTTCGGTCAATTTAAATACGTCCGACAATACGTCTACCGCCGACGCCGATTGTTTCAAAAGTAGTTGCATCGAAGAGTTCGATACAATCGCCCTACCCATCTTCGAACCCATGAAGTCTTCCACGTCCTGCGAAATCGTCGTTAATCCCAAATAGTACTTACGAGCACGTTTAGCGAGTGAGAACATGAAATTCGCCGAATCCTCATACTGCATCAATTGCCAAGCCTCATCAATAATCAAAAGTCGTTTCTTCTGTTCAGCCCGCACAATATTCCAAATATGTGACAAAACAATATACATCGCCACTGGACGAAGTTCATCCTCAAGATCTCGAATATTAAACACCACCATCTGATTATTGATATCAATATTGGATTGTTGAGAGAAAATTCCCGCAAAAGTCCCAGTCGTATATTTACGCAGTCTCTGTGCCAAATTCGGCCCAGAACCACCCATGTGTAGCAAAGTGTCATACAAATTAGCAATCGTCGGCGGCGTCGACTGATGCGTCAACGGATCAGAAGTAATCCCAGCTCTAGCATAAGTATCTATCAAAGCTTGGTCCAAGTCCGCTTCTTCGTTAGCGGTCAATGCTGGCACTACCTGGCCTGATGCTGTGGCCTGATTCCCCCCTAACATCAATCTGAATAAGCCATGCAAAGTCACCAAATTCGCACGCAAAGCATCGTTTGAATCTTCTGCATCTACTACTTTAGGCAAATCAAACGGGTTAATCCTCACATCCGAGTTTAATGATAATCTAATATATGAACCACCCACCGCATCGCATAATTTCTGGTACTCATTCTCTGGGTCAATAATCAAAACCTCAGCCCCAATCATCATTGTTCGCAATGCTTCCAGCTTCACTGCAAAAGATTTACCTGCACCAGATTTCGCAAACACCACCATATTAGCGTTCTCAAGCGAAAACCTATCAAATATCACCAAGCCATTGTTGTGCATATTCACACCATACAGAATACCCTTATCCTGCGTCAAATCAGCCGAGGTAAACGGGAAAGAAGTCGAAATCGCACCAGTATTCATGTTCCGTCGAATCTGCAATTGGTCCGTGCATTGTGGCATTGTTGAGTTCAAACCTTGCTCTTGCTGGGCATTAGCTACCTTCGAAAACACCATTTGTTGACCAAAAATCGTCTCAATCTTCTGCTGCACAAATTTCAACTCGTCTAAAGAATCTGCCCATAAAGTCACGTATAATCCGAAACGGAAAAATTTCTCCGCCCCTAGCTGCAATTGGTCACGCAACTCTTCCGTATCAGCAAGTGCCGCTTCAAGTTCCGGGTCACGCACTTTGCCTTTTTCAATGTTCAGATTCATTGAAGCTTCTAGTTGAGTTGCTTTAGTACGCAAATTCTTCATCACTACCGCTGATTCTACCGGATAAATATACATCGATACATCAATCACTTCATCAATATTAATAATTGGCGACAACCAACCAGTGTAAATTGAACGCGGATAACCATATACATATAAAGTTCGGCCATATTTATTTCCTAACCTGAAATAATCCGAATGAATCTCAATCGCTGAAGGCGAAATCAAATCCCTTAAAGTATTTGTACCCTGCTCAAACGCTCTCTGAATTTCCGCCGCCTCCATCGCCTCCTGTTGCGCTGCAATTTCTGCCGCTGAAAGTTTCTTTTTCTTACTCATTTTTATCTCCCTTCCTCACGTACATTGTCGCAACCTTCGAAAAATCCACCAAAGGTTCTCTTACCGCCGTCTCAGGATTGTTGAAGTTATAATACAGCTCAGCCAATTCCTTTGTACTTAGTCTCACCGAATGTATACCAATTTGGAACAGACCTGACATCACTGCATCAACTCGGTTATTAATTTCCGTCATCGCTTTGTCATACGTTGCTCTATCTATTCGTATTACACCTTGTGTTTTATTCTTCGAAAATGTCTTAAATAAATTCTTGGTTTGCTGCAATGCTTTCTCTGCATCCATTGAAGCATAATACGGAATCACAATAAAGAAAGCCTTATCCATAATATTTGCTTCCTGCGAAAGCACATCAATGAAATTGATATAATCATCCATTAATACACCAAGCAACATATTGTCATTGTTGCGACGAATTTCTGACAACCGTTCTATATACGGACCAATATCCACTCTCTGAGAACGCACTAATATCTGTGTTGTAAATTTCAACGAATTTAAGAAATTCTGGTAAGAATATTCTACACCTTCGCGCTCAGCATCTGACATCAAATCAAAGTTAATTGATTTACAAGCAACCACCGCTCTAAAAGAACCGTCTTTCATAATCACCACGTTATCGCGAAGCTCTGAAATTAAAAGTGTAGATTGTGTTGAAGTCGGAGACTCTTTAGTCGGCGACACCGGCATCGCCATATTGGCTGCCACTGCTGTAGCTCCCAAATTTGCTGCACTTTGGTTCGAAATGTTATTCTGCCCCGGCATCATAATCTGCGGCGCTCCATTTGCTGGTTGACCGGCCGCGCCAAACGGCACCTGCAACATCGGCTGAGCCCCCGACATCGGCTGCGGTTGTGGCATTTGCCCATAATTCGTATTGTTATAGTCTTGTGGATTCATATTTTAGTGTAACGATATAAAAACTTCGCCCTCATCTTTTTTATTAATTCGTTCGGCCTCTTTTGCGATTGTTGCAACAGAATAATCAGGATTATTTGCTAACTCTATTATACTAGATTTTAAAGGTTTTTGCTCAACTTTTTCTCGATCCTCGTGCTCTTCACTTTCATGTTTTTCCACAGGTTTATTCTCAATTGAAGCAACCGGCCCTGGTTCCACGCTAGAACTTAATACTTCACCATTGGTCTTCATGATGTTTACCGGGCCAATGTTCTCAACCTTATCTATCGCTTCTCGCATTTCTTTTATAACTTCAGCATGTCTTTCGTTTTCATCCTTCATAATCGTCTCGCCTAAATTATCAAAGTGTTTCGTTTCAAACATATCTTCTGCCATGCTTGCCTCGGCCTTCAGCTCATCTCGCATTGAATTATTAGCCACACCTTTAATTGCATACCCCTCTGTGTCCACGATATCCGCCAAGAACGACAGCCGATGTGTCGCCTCTTCACCCGTAATATCCCTAGCCCTGTTATCCTCTTCAATCTTTGGTGCAGTTATTAAAATCATGTTATTTTTTTGTCCTGGTTCCCATTTTCGTGACCTTGGCTTCAAATAATAACTTAGTAACGCCGCCAAATATGTCTCCATAGGCTGATCTTTCTTTAGCGGCAACGCCAATGCACCAAAAAACAATAAAAATGGTACAGGTATAATTGCTAACATTGGGAAAATTTGGAATAGTCCCACCGCCAATGCTATCAAACCACCGCAAATCAAAAGATAAACAAACTGCCGAAAAATCAACGGCCCGATTAATTTGTCATCCGCCTCAACATCCTGAGGCACCTTATATTGCGCCATATAATATATAATACCATAAAAATATCAATAAACAAAATCATTAACTACATTCAAAAAGAGTAGTGCGTTAGTCAAGACCACCGAATATCTTGTTCATGATGTAACTATACAACGCAGCCACATTTGTACATTGAGGAATTATTTTTTCAATCTCCTCAAACACATCTTCGCCCACACGTGTTTCGGTCGACGATTTCAAGATATCTTTCACTTCTCTCCAGAACCCTTCAACATCACCACCATTAGTGCCCCTATAACGCTCAAACACGTCTTCAATATCTTCGCTCGTTTCATTATGAACTGCATAAGAAACATTATCAACCTCATCCTCACTATTCACAGGCATACCGTCTTCATCATCATCTTCTTGGGCGCCACGCTTATTATTCTTTGCATTATCCTCGCCATTAGCAAAGAATTGCTTGTAGAGCTCGTCCGGTTCGAGCAACTGAATCAAACCATCTTTTGCTTCGCCCTGATAACCCTTGTGGTGCATTTTTACGAAGCCCTTCAAGGCGTCTTCCTTAAATGAACCCACAAACGCTTTCTTCACATTGTCAAGATGGTCTTTCTCCTGTTTCTTGTATTCGTCATCAGTCATCTTATTTCCTACCTTGCCAAGACTTTTTTCCAACAATTCAGGATTCTTGTCCAACATATCCTTC
>JAUMXR010000006.1 GCA_030528995.1 Candidatus Saccharimonadota bacterium
AGTTGGGGTTGGAGTTGGGGTGTCGGGAACATATGGTACATCCGGAGTATTGTCCATCTCGTAGTTTGGTTGAAAGCCACAGTAGTAGTTAAGATCGAGCATTTTTTCGTTTTTCGTGACGCCATTTTCATCTACGAATTGACGATAGATATCGACCTGAGGAGCACCATTGCGTTCTCTAGTAGAATAACCTAGATGTAATTCATCTGGAGTCATTACGCCATCGTTGTTGTCGTCTATAAAATAGATATAATTTGAATGCTCGGTATCATTCTCATAGTAATAATCGAAGGTCGTATAATCGCTCGAAAGAACTTCGTCTAATTTACTGAGTAATCTATCTTGCATGGCGCCAGCATCTGGATTTGTCTCGTTACTCATATGATCATCGATTTCACTCATTGACATATCGGCAATACCAAGTTCTTGTTTTTCCTTGTCAGTGAAAATACTATAGGCATAAGAAGAGAGCGCCTCTGGTTCTCTAGTGGCCACTCCCATAATGCCTTCTTTAGTGGCTTCGCGATTACCAAATGCCCCAGACATGTCATAATCATAAGATTGAGGAGTCTGTTTATGGTCAAAATCTGCGTAATGCGAATAGTCGTATTTGACACCCATCACAGTTTCGCCTACATTGGGATCATGGCTTTCATCAACCGCCTCCGTGGCCATGGGTGCAGATTGTGGGGCAGTAGTTCTATTTTCAATTACGTTCGGGATAATTAAGCCTGCAGCCGTTAAAAAGGCTGCAGTGGCGAGAATCGTGATAGCAGTTTTGACATTCGAATTTTTCTTCGCCTTGCCTTCGACCTCTGCCTGGATTGAGCTTCTATCTTTCTCTGGGGCGTTAGCAACCGGCGTCTCGGTGTGAATATCTTCTGCGCTGCTACCAATGCCAGCCGCTGAGGCGGCCATGTGGCCTCTGGATTTTGTAGCTTCTTTACTAACTTCGTCTGCTTCTCTTGCAGCTTTTATGCGAGCAAGCTTTTCCTCCCTAGAGAGTCGAGGTCTTTCATCCGACGATGGCATTTTTTCTGGGCTCATGATGCTTCTCCTCCTAAGAACTCGGTCTTGAATTCTTGTATTGCTTTAGCAATTATGTTTTCCATATCAATACCAGCATTCGCAAAAAAAGACGCAAATGTAACTGGAGTGCTGTCGTCTCTATCTAGCAGTTCGTTCATTTGTAGAAGCTGCTCGTCACTTAGGGAACCGAATACTGCGGTCGTCACTTTATCGTCGAGCTTTTTGATGTTTTGTTCGCGAAGAACATTCAGCTCTTCGGCGCTTTGCGCTGGCATTGGCTTTGCCTTCATAAGCTCGTCGACAAATCCGCCTAGCATCTCATAATCGAGAAGATAGTTATCCATGGGAGATTGTTTTGTTAATAATTATTAGACCTTTCTAGTTTTTAGTTTAGCATAAGCTAATTCTTTGGTCAACTGTGATTTTTTTCAAAAAACCGAACATGGTGTTCGGTTTTTGAAGTAATTTATGGCTAGTTGTTTGTCTATTTTATGTACATTGGTCCTCGTTTATGTTGGTATTTGTTTAGTGAAATTGTTTGTCTTACATTGGTCTCCTTTCTGGAAAACTGCGTTAAGGTGCGATCTAGTTTTTTGATTGATTCTAGAATTAGGCTGCGAGCTTAGAATTGATTTTCTTCCAGTCAACCATACTTCTGATTGTCAACTTGATTGGAGATTTTTTAATCTTGTCGAGAGTTTCCTTTTTGATGCTTTTTGGCGAAACATAAGTTTTCTCGTCTTCGTATGGTTCGTAATCGATGTCATCTTTCCAATCAGAGTCGATTACTTGGTTTGGTAATTTGATGGTTGCGGTTGTCATTTTTTGTTTTCCTTTGTTTATTTTTGTTGTTTGTTAGAATGTTTGTTTTGTGTTCTAACTTGCTTTCATTGTAGCACACTTGGGCGATTTTGTCAATAGTGTTTATGCTAAAAAATGGCGAGATTGTCAAATATACAGAGAAAAAACCATAATAACTTTTATTGGCTTGGATTTGTTTGCTTGTAATTATTACAACGCAAGTCAAGAAAAAATCTCCTTATTCGCCCTTCGGGCTGGGGGAGATTTTTTCATTGTTGAGTTGCAATAATCACGCAAACAAATCTGGTCTAAATCTCATTATACCAATAAAAGTTATTATAGTTTTTCCAGAGATATCGTGATATTTTCACCGTTTAGTTTGGCGGTTTCGGTGTGGGAGTAGGTGGCGTCTTTTGCGATGTCGGTGGCGCCGACTTCGGATTTGATGAGGTCTTCAAAGCCTACTGGTAGCATACAAGATACTGAAAGTTTGATTTGATCGTCTTGGCGGAGGTTGGCGTGCTTACGGGCGGATTGAATGGCGCGGATAAGCTCACGGGCTCTTCCCTCTTCTTTGAGTTCTGGAGTGAGGGTTTTGTCGAGCTTGAGTTCTTTGCCGTTTGTGACTTCTTTAACGTTGACTTCGTCGGCAATAATTTGTTCATAAAAACCATCAAGCTTGTCGCCGTCGTAGGTGAGCTTAGAGAGTGGTTGACGGATTTTGATCTGATCCTCGGTGTCAGACTTCTGCATGCGGAGAGCTAAGGCATCGGTGATGATTTGGCGAGTACGGGACATTTGTTCGAGGACGGCGGTATCTATCATGCCCGCTTCTGGCCAATCTTTGAGGTGGATGGAGTCGGTGTGGCCGGTGATTTTTTGGTATAATTCTTCGGCTAAGAATGGCGTAAAGGGGGCGAGGAGATGTGCTAGATAGGTTAATACATAATAGAGTGTGGCGAAGGCTTGTTTCTTGTCGGCTGCGTCGTCGTTTTTACTGAAGCGGCGACGAGAGCGACGGACAAACCAGTTACTCATGTCGTCGATAAATAGTAGGACACCTTCTAGGGCTTTAGGAATGTTGTACTCCTCCATACCTTCCGTTATTTCATCCCTTAGCTGATAGAGGCGCGAAATAATCCAGATATCTAGGGGATTCGAAATATTCATTTTTCGACTCGCTTCGTCGCGCCCGTCGTTACGGGGCTCCTCGCTCATTCCGCTCCCGTTGTCGCGGACGGTCTCAAAATGAATATTTTCGAATCCGTTCGAATCTATATCTTCCACTTCGGCGTAGGTGGTGAAGAAGTCGTAGACGTTCCAAATCATGGCGAGTTTACGATTTACATCAGAGACGTCTTTATCGAGAAGGGCGAAGTCTTCGCCAGAGAGGACGGGAGAGCTAAGGAGAAGGAAGCGGAGAGCGTCAGCGGAATACTGGTCCATAAGTTCGTTCGGATCGGTGTAGTTGCCGAGGGATTTACTCATTTTGCGGCCGTCGTTCCCGGCGAGAGTGCCAGTAGTAATAACATTTTTGTAGGCGTTCTTGGCACCGTTTTTGGCTTTGTCGCCGAAGGCGCCAATAGAAGCAAGGGCGGTATTAACCGCGTGAACATAATAGAACCAGGCGCGAACCTGTCCGACATATTCAACGATGAAGTCGGCGGGGTAGTTTCGCTCGAATTTTTCCTTATTTTCGAATGGATAATGGAGCTGGGCGAACGGCATAGAGCCTGATTCGAACCAGCAGTCTAGAACCTTTTCGATGCGAGTAAAGTGTTCGCCGTCGATGTCAAATTCGATTTGGTCAACCCAAGGGCGGTGATAGTCATCTAGGCGCTGGCCAGAGAGAGCATAGAGTTCGTCGTAGCTACCAACTACTTTCACGGTGCCGTTGTCGCCTTTCCAGACGGGCATAGCGGTAGCCCAGAAGCGGTCGCGGGACAAATTCCAGTCGGGAGCGGCTTCGATGTTTTTAGCGAAGCGACCGTGCTTTAAATAGGCTGGGAACCAATTGATATGTTCGTTTTCGTCGAGCATCAGTTGTTTCTGTCCTTCGATGTCGAAGAACCAGCTTGGGAAGGCACGGTAGATGATGCGCTCTTTGCTGCGTGGATTATAGGGGTATTCGTGTTGAATATATTCGATTTTGTAAACAATTCCCTTTTCTTCTAGACATTTAGCAATAAACTTATTGCCAGCCCAAACTTGAATGCCGTTTTCGTCGGTGTCACGAACGCCGAGAGCATGAAGCTTGTCTGCCATTTCGAGTAAATAATAACCGTTTTCGTCGAGACAGTCCACGAAATCTACTTCGTATTTTTGGGCTAAGGCATAGTCGTCTTCACCGTAGGCTGGAGCGATATGGACGATGCCGGTGCCATCTTCGGCAGAGACAAAATCACCGGGGAGGACAGTATAAGTGTCTTTGCGGGCAACCGTTCCCTGGTCACCACGAAGACCAAGGTCGAAAAGACCGTCAGCTACTTCGATGATGGGTTCGTATTTCTTGCCTACTAAGGCCGTACCTTTGAAAGCTTTTTCGGGTTTTTGGCCTTCGAACAATACTTTACCTCGCTCCAAAGCTACGATTAGTTTCTCACCATCGATGTTGTAAACACCGTAGTCTAAATCGGGGTTAACGGCAAGGGCCATGTTGGCCGGTAGGGTCCAAGGTGTGGTGGTCCAAGCTAACAGACATTCGTCGCCAGACTTGAATTTAACGTACGCCGATGGGTCGGTGACGGTTTGGTAGGCGTCATTATCCATGGTGACTTCGGCTTTAGAGACAGGGGTAGCAAATTTGGTGTCATACATCAATACCTTGCGGCCTTCGTAGATTTTGCCAGCCTCGTAGAGCTGTTTGAAAGCCCACCAGACAGATTCCATAAAGTCTTTGTTCATGGTGCGGTAGCAGTTATCAAAATCTACCCAACGGCCGACGCGGTCGATGGTGGCGCGCCAGGTTTCGGAGTTGGCAACCATGGATTCGCGAGCTTTGATGATGTAATCTTCGAGGGACCATTTAGTGCCGATGTCGCGACGGTCGGTAATACCGAGCTGTTTCTCGACGAAGTTCTCGGCGGGAAGGCCGTGACAGTCCCAGCCCCAACGTCGCTCTACTCTGTAACCATTCATAGTCCAATAGCGTGGGACAGCGTCTTTGACGATAGAGCTAAGTAGCGTACCATGATGAGGATTGCCAGTGATAAACGGAGGGCCGTCATAAAAAACGTAGGATTTATCAATCGGGCGGTTTTCGACCGATTGTTCAAAAGTTTTATGCTGTTTCCACCACTTGGTGAGGGCTTTTTCGTATTCTAGGCTACTCCGCCTGCTTCCTGCTCTATATTTCATATCTATTATTATAACACAAAGGACGCTTAAAGAGATTATCAATACATAAAAATGGCGGTCTCGCAAGACCGCCGGTGTGGATTAATGCTATGCCCTAGAGCTTTTGTAAGAAACACAAAGAATGGAACAAGCGCAAGCCGTGATTAGTTTGAGCCAAAAGCCCCTCATGGTGAAACCCGTAAGTGCTGCGTCCATTATGTATAGCGCGATAAGTTTTGCCAACATCACCGAAAATACACCAAGAATTGCCACAAGGCAGCTTGCCGATGCTATCCCTGAGATAGTAAGAATTGCGCCAAATAATTGGACGACAATCTCAATAATCCAAAGCACTATAACTGACAAAACAATGTGCCAAAAACCATCAATTTTAACCTGTTCTGGGAAGATTCTGGTCATAGCCCAAAGTATTAATCCAGTCACAATAAAGTTACTAATGTTCACTATCCACCTCATCTTATCACCCCCTCAGAGCGCTCGGATAGAAATCTTGTGGAATTATACCATATTCCTATGATTTTAGAAAATGCTAAAGCTATTTTTTGGTGTGGAGATCAAGTTGGTTATAGGGGAGCATTATTTTATGAACGGCAAAGGTATCGACGACGACCCCAAGGCAATCGCGGCGAGTTTGGAGTTGTTTAGCGGGGTCACAGGTAATTTGAAGTTGGTAATTGAGAGACGAATTAGTAATATTGGAGACACCTTGATTAATAATTGAAGTAACATTGGGCAGTTTCCCGGCTTTTTCGACTATTTCATCCATAACCTTGGTAGCGGCATCGGGTTTGATGCGAAGCGGAAAAGGCACGCCTAGATAGATGTAGCCATTCGAAACTTCGACTTTATCGATATTGCGGTTAGCAATGGAAACGATATTCATAGTATTGATGTCCTGGATTTTAGTAGTGCGAAGATTGATGGAAATGACTTGGCCAAAATTGTCACCATATTTAATGATATCGCCTATATCATAATAATCGTCGGCGACGATTTCGAGACCGCGAAAAATATCTTTCAGGGCGTCCTGTAAAGCGAAGCCAATGATTATACTAGCAATACCGACACCAGCAAGCATGGAACTCACATTAATGCCAAAGAGCTGAAGAATAATCAAAATCAAAATAACGAGAATAACACCGCAAACGATACTCCTTAGCATGCGGAGGTAGGTTTTGCGCTTCTTGGCGGAAAAGATTTTAGCTGGCTTTTTGGTGGTGCTCATGGTTTTATTATACCATATAGAAAAGCACTTCATTGATGAGGGGGAGTTCCCTGCCGCGCCAGGAGGCGCGTACTTCCCCGTTGGGGCCTAGAGCCATGATGGTGGGATATTCGACTACGTCGTAAGCTTCACAAAAACCGGGATTTTGGTCTGGGTCCATGGTTTCGACTTCTTTGCCGGTTTGACGACGAATGTTTTCGAGCCATTCGTTGACACTTCTTGAATAATCTTGGTTATCTCTAAAAATACATACCACCCGCATGTTTTATTTCCTTTTGGCCTTCTGCTCCTTGAGAATATTTTCAAAGTCTTCTAAAGTCTTGAATTCACGGAAAACAGAGGCAAAACGGACATAGGCAACTTCATTCACTGCGGCTAAGACATCGAGGACGGCTTCACCGATTTGCTTACTGGTCACTTCGTCAGTATTATATGCGTAAAGAATCTCAGAGGCACGGTTGACAACATCTTCGACTTCGAGTTCGGAGTTGAAAAACTTGCCTACACTGCGGCGCACGGCTAATAGTAATTTGTCACGATCGTAAATCTCTTTGTTGCCATTGCGCTTAATAACAGTGAGTGGGGGCATTTCGACGCGCTCGTAGGTTGTAAAACGATGGCCATCGCTGGACTCGCGCCGACGACGAATCATGGTCCCGTCAACTGTTTCGCGACTTTCCAGAACTTTACTGTCTCCAATTCTAAATTGTCGGTCCATCTGTTTGCTGGCTCCTATTATTTCTTCTTGCGATTCTTAAAGCGTTCCCTCAATGATGGTGGTACATCCATATCGTCGTCATGGTCTGGCGTAGGCTCTGGGGTTGGTTCGTTCTTGATGGAATCCCACATGTTGGATTTGTTCTCCAGGGCAAAATCCTTGGCTTCGGTGGATGGTTTCTCATTTTTGAAACTGGCTTCTTCAGGTTGTGCTGGTTCTGGCTCATTGTAGTAGTCGGAATCAAAGCCAGTAGCAACAACGGTAACAATTATCTCGTCCTCCAACTCTGGGCGGATGCTGGCGCCAAAGATGATATTAGCGTCAGGTGAAACAGCGCCAGTGATAACTTCGGCGGCTTCTTGGATTTCGCTCATAGACATATCGTAGCCACCGGCGACACTAAAGAGTACGCCACGAGCACCTTCGATTTTGACTTCGATAAGTGGTGATTCTACAGCTTGCTGAGCGGCGATGACGGCGCGATTTTCCCCGCTGGCGCGACCGATACCCATAAGAGCAGAGCCGGCGTTCTTCATAATGGCTTTAACATCGGCAAAGTCTAGATTAATAAGTGAGTGTTCAGTGATTAATTCGGAAATGCCTTGGACGCCTTGGCGAAGAACATCGTCAGCGATTTTAAAGGTTTCAAGAAGTGGAGTACGGGGGTCAATGGTCTGAAGGAGGCGGTCATTCGGAATAGTGATGAGTGCATCTACCTGGCGAGCAAGTTTATCAATAGCAACATCGGCGTTGGCTTTGCGACGAGCACCTTCAAAGGTGAATGGCTTCGTGGCGACGCCTACGGTGAGGATGTCTTTCTTGCGAGCCTCTTCGGCGACGATTGGACCGGCACCAGAGCCAGTACCACCGCCGGCACCGAGGGTGATGAAGACCATATCGGCACCGTCTAGGGCTTTATCGATGGCTTCCCTGCCTTCCTCGGCGGCTTCGCGACCTTTCTCTGGGTCACCGCCGGCACCGAGGCCTTTACCAATGTGAACTTTGACATCGGCTGGTGAATGATGTAGGGCCTGAGCATCAGTATTGATGGCGACGAATTCTACACCAGAAAGACCCACTTCTTTCATCCTTTCGACTGCAGAACCACCGGCACCACCTACACCTACGACTTTAATACTTGCTTTACTTTCCACCTCTGTTGGTTTAACTTCTGGCATAACTACCTCACTTTACTTTGTAGTTATTATACACCTAATGAGGGGGTTTATCAAGGGTTAATTTGATAAAGTTAATTTGAGCGCTAGGAATAAGGTAATTGTTAGAAGAAGAGTCACTTCTTTGACTATAGAATCATGTTCGTATTATCGTCTTAAATTTACTAGCTCTATAAACCAGTCACACAGCGTATTGGGAAGCCATAGCCTTTCTCATTATAACCGCTAGAAACATTGGCCGGGAAGGCTTCATCTGGCTTGAGGGAGAAGAAGAATACAGAATTATTATTACTCTGGGCTAAGGCGGAATAGTACTCTGAATAATTTCCTAGATTATACACTATGCCATTGTCGGACACTGTACTGGAAAAAACATAATTATTAGGAAATGAACGGAACTTATTAGATGTAACGTGGCTACGATAGTTGCCTGCGACATCCATCTGTTCTGCGAAATAGTAAAAGCTACCTTTTATATTTTGATAACTCCCAAGGCCACCGTATGGTAATCTCCACCCCGTTGGACATAAATCGCCTTCGGTGGGTTCACCGGTGTTCCAAGAATAGGTACCATATCCCGCAGTAGCCGAATACCAGTTATAATAGTTTCCATAAGAGTAAGCCTTAATATTAAAGTTAGTATGGGCATATGGTCGAGAGGTGATCATGTTTTGAGTGAGGGAAGGAGTAATGTCGGCTGTCGTGTTGTCGGTATTAAGACGGGATTGGTTAAGACAGGCGGCAGAGTATTCGCGGCACCATCCATATGGAGCCGAAGTGGCATCAAATTGCTCGTTAGAAGAAGGTGAAAGAGAATTAGATTTAGTTGATGAACTGTAAATATTAGTAATAGGTAGAGTAGAATTATTGCTCTTTATATTAGTGTTTGAAGTGGATAGCACTGTAGCTACTGTATTGCCATTTTCTTCGTGAGTATCAGCAAGCCTTAAGTTCTCTATCATCCAACAGGCACCGTCAACTAATTTAGCTACAGCATAAACTTGGCCATCTCTAATATCTGTAAGGGCTGTAACGCTATTTCTAGATACGGCTAGAGTGCCAGTTGAACTATCGTAAGTAGTTGCGGTCATGGAGCTACATCCTGTCCAACTTTGAAGGTATACTGGATTACCGCCGTTAGTCTCAGCTGGTGCCCAGACGGCGTAAAGTGTAACAATTGGTGAGGCATTAAAGGCTGGAGCGGTAAATGTTTCGTTTGGTCCCCAGATTTTAGCATCGTTAGTATTGTCGTTGTCTGTGAGTTTACTCCAAGCATTGCTATCGGTACTCCAGCCCACGAAGCCATAGCCAGCTTTTTTGAAGTTAGAGGCGAAGAGGTCAAAGGTGTCGCCTTCGGATACATTGGTATGTGCTACCGATTTGATGCCTGTAGTTGCGTCAGTGGAACCCATACCGGTGCTATCATTATCAGAACCATTGCCTTCATATTGAACGGTATAGATTGGTGTCCAGTGAGCATAAAGCGTGATTTCGTCACCTGGATTAGCGCCTGTGATAGTATATGTGCTGCTCGTTAGATATGCTGTGCCAGTGCCGTCTGCATTAGTTGTCCATTCTTTGATTTTCCACCCAGAAAGATTAGTCCAGGTGTTGTAAGCCTTCAATGTGGCAGAACCATTGCCAGAGGAATTTAGGTTAATCTTTTGTGTCGATGTACTAGTGGATTTAGCATCCGTACAGTTAGCGTCGTTGGGTGCCCAAGTCTTACAATTATGTACATAAGTAATCGTATATTGTGGTACCCACTGAGCATAAAGGGTAATGGCGCCGTTTGGTTGGAGGTTAAGATTGTTGAGTGAGGCGCCGGCAGCAATGGAAGTGCCAGAACCATCAGCCGAAGTATTCCAGCTGTCAAAGGCCCAACCGTCCCTAATGAAGCCATTGGTCATTGCATTAGTACTGTTTATTTCTACATTGGTTTGAGATGCAGTAGTGCCGGTTACTGGATATTCGGTAGTACCATTACCATCGTAATTAACAGTAACAGTGCCATTATTGGCAATACATCTTACGGATTCACCGTATCTCTTGTAGTTGCTACTGTAGCTAGCAGTACTATAAGCCGTTGTGTAATAAGCGTAAGATGCGCTGTAGTTCGTTGAAGTCCAGAGTCTAATAGCGCTGGTTTGAGACGTAAAGCTAGTGCCATTACGATAACCTGCATAGATAAAGCTATATGGAGCGGCACTCATCTTGGCATAGGTGGTGTTACCGGAAACAGTTCTAAGATTGTTGTACTGTGTACTAGTTGGTAAGTCCCAACCTTTTGGACAGATGGAAGTAGTGATGTTTTGAGAAGTAGAATAAGCTGTAGTAGAGGCAATAGCAGCGGCATAACTATAATAACTACCATAAGTATTATCCGTAAGTATCTTAGGGCTAACATAAGTAGCATCACTATTCGTAGTTTCAAAATCAGTAGTAGAGGCTGGAGCTTTGAAGGTGATACCCGTTGGAAGGTCAGTATCGTATGGGGTAAGAAGTACATCGGTGTTGTTGCCATAGTTTAGGTTCTTAGTAAGCCAAAGTTCGCCATCGGCTAGTTTAGCTACAGTATAAGATTGTCCATCACGAGCATCAATGAGATTATAAGTGCCAGTAGTTGCATCTGCTATGGAGAGACTGGCCTTCATGCCTGGTTTTACGTCTTGGAGACAAACTGCATCAGTGGACGCATTACCTGTACCGATAGTTGTAGCAGTAGGATTACAGCTATTATTGGTCCAGATGGCATAAAGGGTAGTATTTGGATTCTTGGTAGTAAAGCTGCTACCAGGTTGAGCTTCATTTCCTTTTTCATCCATCCAGCCAGCGAAAGTATAGCCAGAACGGGTGGGAACAGTATTAGTTATCGTAAAGGTTGCCAAACCATTAGCAGTAGTGGATTGCGAACCTGGAGCACTAGAACCGCCGTTAGCATCATAGGTTAAAGTATAAGTTTGCGAATCGGAATTGATACAACGGATAGTTTGTCCATAATGCTTTGAACTAGAACCTCCAGTACCTGGGAAAACATTTTCCGAAGAATACAAAGTGAATATATAAGAGGAGGTAGAAGAACTATGAGCCGTAGATGTCCAGTAATCACCACGAAAACCATAATTGCCATAGCCACCGTTCCAAACGGCGCCAGAATAGGTATAATTATTTGGATATCTACGAAAGGCTTCATTAGCTGTATCACCAGCGATGTTTTTGGTAGTCGTATCATAGAAAGAAGTACCTGAATTTGGGTTACTTTCGTATGCACTTAACCCCATAATTTTGTAACCTAAGTTATAAAAATCACGATATGTTGACAATTCTCCGGTAACATTTACGCCACTTGTATTACCAGCTGGATAACCCTTTCCGCCGGTTGGTAAATGCCACCCGGCTGGACAAATAGATGTGCTTGTAGTTGAGTTGTTGTCTGTGTTATTAGGGGTTAAGTCCGCAATAGCGGCATGCCAAGTATAATAATTACCATAGCTATACAGTGCTGAGTTGTTTTCCGTTGGGTTTAGTGCTCTGTTTTGTGTGTTTTTATTATTATAACGAGGAAATCTGGAGCCCGCATTGCTGGTGCCTATGTTTATTGTACCATTATTACCGTTTGTGCTATACATGCTATTGGCGACAGAACTAGCGCCGAACTTATCTGGAGTTTCTGGGTCAGCTAAGCCTCCGAAGTTACCATAGGTAGCAGATGTGCCATAACCTTGAGCTAGCAGACCATCAGAATTGTGAGCCGCATCGTTGTCTAACCTTAGGTTCTCAATCATCCAGCACTTGCCATCAGCCAGTCTAGCTACAGCATAGGTATCGTTGTCACGTTGGTCAGTTAGGGCAGTGACGCTGTTTTTGGTGAGGTCTAGAGCTCCGGTATTTGAGTCGTAGGTAGAAGTATCTAGGTTGTTACAACCCATCCAGCCTTGGAGGTTGCCTTGGCTTTGTAGCCAGACGGCATAGAGTTTAACTATACCATCATTGTCAGTATCTAAGTCGGTAAATCCTGCTGGAAGAGTAACATCTTCTTGTGGACCATAGACGATTGGGTTATTGGTATTATCATTGTCTAGGAGTTTAGCCCCAGCATTTGGATCAGTACTCCAACCAGCAAAGCCATAGCCGGTTCTAGAGAAGTTACTAGCGACAAGAGAGACTGTATCACCATCTTTTACGCCAGTATGGATTACTCCAGTACCAACTGCCCCCATAGTACCTTCATCAGCATTATTACCATCATAGGCAATGTTTACAGTAAGACATGTAGCATCCATCACTACGGTATAGGCAATGGAAGTATTGTTAGAGAAAGTATAACTACCAGGAGCCATGCTAGTATTTACGGCAGTACCATAGTAGACTGGGATGGTAGTATCTATATCACTGTCTGGACTGGCAGTTTGGGAAGGAGTCTTTAGTGTAGTGGGGGTGCTAGTGAGTGCTTTAAATACGCCTGTTCCACTATTTGCCGTCAAACTATATCCCCATTTATTGGCATTAGCTGAGTTATTAAGAGCACTAGTACCGTTTACTGGAGAGAAGTAAGTACCGGATGTATTATTAGTGCTATCGCCATTGAGATATAGGTTATTATCAGTAGGTCCTGCTATAGTCATTGTATAACCAGCACGACAGTTGCTAATAATATTTACATTATCAGTTACAACCGTAGTTCCTATACCACCATCTGCAGAAGGCATTACATTAGCTGTGACTGAGCCGGAAGTGGAGACGGTTAATGAATAGGCAGAGACGGAAGAAGAGTGATTCAAGGAGACAAAAACACCTGTCAAAATAAAACCAATTACTGCGATAATGTTTGTGATTGTTTTCTTTTGCATCTAAAACACCTTTTTATTAAAATATATAACCTCTGTCTAAATAGTATTATATAGCGGTTATGTTTATAATGCAAGAGTTTTGAACAAAGGTTTTCCACAATTTATGGTTAAAATTTGGAGAAGATTTTCTTGATGAAGCCGAAGGGGTTGGAGCTGGAGCCGGAAGGTTTCTTGTGGGATTTCTTGGATTTTTTGCCGGGGGCTGTAGCGAGGTCGCCAGATTCGGCGGCGATGATAGCAAGGCCAACGGCAGTAGCAAATTCTGGCTTGGCGACAGATTCGGCAACGCCGCCTAATACGACTGGTATACCAATCTTGACGGCAGCTTCGAGGGCCTGCTTAGCAAAAACTTCAATGTCACGCATTTTGGCACCACCACCGGTGAGGATGATACCTTCGGGTAAGCGTTGGTCATAATGGGCGGCTTTTAGCTTCTTGCGAACCTCGGCAAAGATTTCGTCGAGACGGGCTTTCACGACTTCTTCGACTTCTTTACGGTCGAAGGTGCGTTCGTTGTTCTTCCCTACTTTGATGGCGAGGGATTTTTCGGATTCAAAATCTCCTGTAATAAAACGAGTTTTGATTTCTTCGGCCAGGTCAGGGTCAATCGCTAGAACAATAGCAAGATCATTGGTAATATTATTGGAGCCGACTGGAATGACGCCGACATATTGCAAATCGCCTTCTTCGTAAACGGCAATGCCAGTAGTGGCGGCACCAAAGTCGATCACTGCGACGCCGTTTTCCTTTTGCTTCTCAGTGAGAACGGCTTTAGCAGCAGCAACGGGACTAGGAATGAGGCGAAGAGCTTCGACGTCAGCAGCGAGAGTAGTTTTCTTGAGATTCTCGCAGTTTGGCGTAAGAGCAGAAATGACATTAGCGCGCATTTCTAGACGAGCGCCGGACATACCAAGAGGGTTTTTGATGCCGCCCTGACCGTCGAGGGCATATTCAAGTGGGACAACATCTAGGACATCGCGATTAGCCGGAATACGACCAGATACGGCAACGCCTTCTACGCGATCTAAATCTTCGTCGTTAATTTCGTGCTCTACGGTGCCAACAGCAATCATGCCTTCAGTGTGGGTAGAAATTACCGTGGAACCATTAATAGAAACATAAGCACTGCGAACATCGTATCCGCCCATGCGTTCAGCATCACCGAGCATTTTGTCGATGGCGCCAGCTGGGCCGGCGAGATTAGCGGGAACGCCTTTGCGCATCCCGGCAGATTTACCTTCGTTGTATCCTACTATGGCGATTTCGCCAGATTTGTTGACGCTGGCGATGACGGCACGAACGTTGTCCGTTCCCACGTCTAGGCCAGTGACAAAGCGCTTATTCTCATCCATAGCTTTATTATAACATAACTTTATTAATGCAATCAAATAATACTTTTCGGGGGACGGATTGCTAATCTGGTAGAGTTAGAATCTCATAGCCGTCATGAGTGACGAGGACGGTGTGCTCACAGTGGCAGCCGATGGAGCCGTCTTTCATGCGGACGGTCCAGTTACTGTCTTTGTCAACATAGTTAGCCGGCTTACCAAGACAAGACATGGGTTCAATGCAGATAGTATCGCCTTCAACAAGTTTGTAACCTCGGCCTTTTTTGCCGTAATTCGGGACTTCGGGGGCTTCGTGCATGGACTTGCCGATGCCATGGCCGATATAATTTTCGATGACACCGAGATGGCCTTTTCTCAAAACTTGTTCCACAGCGTGGCCAACGTCACCGATATGGGCGCCAGGCTTTACTTGTTCAATTCCCTCCCACATAGACGATTCGGTGACTTGAAGCATTTGTTTGACGGCTGGGTTTGATTTATTGCCAACGAGCATAGTAAAAGCGGAATCGGTGAAATAACCTTCATAATAAATATCCAAATCAAAGGAAACTTTGTCACCTTCTTCTAATGGCTCATCGGTGGGAGCGCCATGAACTAGAGCATCATTTACGGAAATACAAATGGCGCCGGGAAATTCATAATCAAGCATATCATAGGCGACCTCAGCACCGCGTTTGGTGATTTCCTTGCGGACCCAAGCATCGATTTGCTTCCCTGTCATGCCGGGTTTGACATAGGCTTTGAGGTCTTTTAGGAGATTGCCGAGGATTTTGCCGCCTTTACGCATGGCGGAGATTTTACGTTCTACCTCGCTTCGGGAGGCGGTTTCAACGTTAATAATCCCCTGTTTATTCGCCATAGCTCTTCTCGATCTCTCCACCATTTACGTCATCGTTTTGCTCAGTAGCATCGGGATTCATCTGCTTGACAACTGCCACCAAGCGAGCAGTAACTTCTTCAATTTTACCAACACCATCGACGTGTTCGATGGGTATATTCTTGGCCTCTAGCAGAGGTAGGATTGAACTAATATTTTGTTCAAAGACAGCAAAGCGGCGGTCGATAGACTCTTTTTCCTTGTCGTCATCGCGACCACGAAGAGCAAGACGTTCGTATAGCTCGTCTTTGGGGACATCAAGGATGATAGCGCCGTCAATTTTATCTGCCATCGTATCTACGACATACTTTGCCTGTTCGACATTGCGGGGGTAACCATCCAGAACCAAATCAAAACCTTCGGCTTCAGCTTTTTTGATTTGCTTATCCATTAGTTTAATAACATCTTCGTCTGGAATGAGATTGCCGTTGTTGATGATGTCATCATAATCACCAGTTTGACGAATGGCTTCGCCAACTGATAGCCAGCGCCAACCAAAAAGCTCAGACAATGCTTTGCCCTGAGTGCCTTTACCAGAACCTGCTAAACCAAATAATATAATCATAATACTCCTTTATCATATTATAGCATAATTCCGGGTACGTTACGGTTGTATTATTGCGAGAAGTTACGATGCTGTTGCCTTATAACTCGATGTCATATCTAGGTATAATAGCCAATAGTCATCTTTTGAGATTTTGCCTTTGGCATAGGATTTATCCAAATCGGAGATATTGTTAATGCCCATCTTATTCTTTAGTGAGTGCAGTTGTGCAAAATCATTATCATCTAAAAAGGCATACTGTGCGGTTATGTATTTCATGGACATCCTAAAGCCAATTTCGTATGCTTCGGCTTCTACAATTTGTTTTTTGTATAATTCAGGGTTTTCTTCGGGTTTAATATAGTTATTGAAGTTATCGTCATAAATCTTGCCTTCTTCGCCTTCTTGAATTAATTCCTGCTGTTTGGCATGCCAGAGTTCGTGCGATAACATGTCGATATTGTCCATTTCGCAATTTATTGCCCCTTCACCCCAGTACGTTACTATGATATTGTGTTCACGATCGAACCCACCACACTTGCCTTTGTCGTTTGGATTTAAGTCATCGACGTCCAAATGTATAATGTCTGGGACGTTTTTTAAACAATATGCTGCGGCTATTTTATTGACTAAAAACACTTCAGCTTCATCCCAATCTTTTTCGCAAGTTGTTTTAATGTAATCAATCATATCGCTAGACGAAATTCTGTTGACAATTCCTTTAGCTTTGTTCCTGATTGCTGCTTCGTCGGGATTGTAAATCTCTGGATGGTATTTAACGTATTGTTCCTTCTCCATGCCACTTGGTTCAAATGCAAGGATATCATTTAATAACTTTGCTATTTCTTCTTGGCTTAGCTCTTTTTGGTTGTCGTCTGACGGCTCCTTTTTGTTACTCCCCGCAAATTCCGGTAAATCCTCCAAATAGTCTTTGCCCCAAATTGACTCTTCATTCAGATTGTTATTGTTTAGTGTAATTGCTTCAGCCATTTTTCTTCCTTATCATAACTGTGCTTATTCCATTTTTAAACCCTTAACTAGTGTTTGCCGGAATTCTACAAGATACTGCTATTGTATATTGTATGGAAAGAGCTGTCAATAAAAATCTCCCCTTATTGTTTCTGGGGAGATTTTATTATTTGAGTCCTAACTTGATGCGCTCGGTCTTTTCGGCCTTGCGAGCTTCGCGGATGATGGCCTTCAGACGGCGCTCGCGCTTAGAAATAGGTTTCGTGAAACGCATTTGCGACTTCTTTAGGGGCATCATGCCACTCTGGAGGACTTTGCGGTTGAAACGACGGATAATATTCTCGTTCGCCTCGCCCTGGTCTTTTCTTGTAACTTTAATAGCCATATTGGGGTAATTATATCACGGGTTGACGAAATGCGCAAGATGGTATAAAATATGCGTAATGGATTCGTAGCTCAGTTGGTTAGAGCGCTGCCCTGTCACGGCAGAGGTCGCGAGTTCGAGTCTCGTCGGATCCGCCATTTTTGTTTCACAAAAACATCAAAAAGTGAGACGTCGTTCTTCGAATCGAGTCTCGTCGGATCCGCCACTCAAGAGCCCTTTGGGCTTTTTTCGTGTCAAAAAGAGAGACTCGGATCTAAAGATGCGAGTCTCGTCTTAATGTTTCGCTTCGTTGCGAGTCTCGGCGAGCGGAGCTCGTACCTTCGGTGCGGATCCGCTGCGCAAAACACTTTTGGCTTTTTATATAAAAGGCAAGGCAGAAAAATTTTTGCTAATAAGAATGTTTTATGTTGATGAAGTATTGACACATCGAACACTTTGGCCCCAGTTTTTGGGGTAATCATTAGTTCCTGCATCAAGAAAATCAAGGCCTATATCAAAAGTCCAAGCATCAGCGCCATTAAGAGATGAAGTGGTCCAATAATAACCACTATAGCCACGGACAGGTGAAACGCCGCTACTACTATCCCTCGATCCAGAGAAAACATAATTATTAGGAAAACTCCTAATCTTTCTTGCGCTCTCTTCATTATCACTAGTGGCCGACATGCTATTGGCCAAATAGTAAAAACCGCCGCTAGCATTCCCATAAGAACCCTGACCACCATGTGGCAAATGCCAACCCACAGGGCACAATGAAGTCGTCACATCATCGTGGGTATTAGGGGATGAATAGGCGGTAGTATCTGCAATTGCGGCTGCCCAAGTATAGTAATTACCGTATGAATAAACATAATTATTGAAATTTACTTTCTTAGTTGTTACTAAGTTTTGTGCCAAAGTAGGCGTAGTGGCAGATGCAGAATTCCCGTTCCAAGTTATGTTATGGTTACTATAACGAGGGAAACTATAGCAGCTGCTCAGGTTACTAGAGTCGTAAAGGGAGTTTGAAGTTGTGTTGCAACCGAAGTTAGTTTCCGGACTTGCCAAACCTACAAAAATCCCACCATAACCCTCGGATAAACTTTGGTTGGTTATACTACTATCATTAATATTGTTACCGATGGTGCCACCGTCACTAAGTCTTAGATTTTCCATTAGACAACAATTCCCATCGGTTAATTTAGCTACGGCATAAACCTGATTATCTCTTTGATCGGTGAGAGCAGTCACGCTATTTTTTGCTACAGTAAGAGTCCCGTTGGAACTATTGTATGTCGTAGCAGTCATAGCGGAGCAGCCAGTCCAATTTTGGAGATATACCGGATTACCACCACTAGTCTCAGCAGGCACCCAAACAGCATATAGCGTAATGATAGGAGAATCATTATAAGCTGGTGTAACAAATAATTCGTTTGGGCCCCAAATTTTGGCATTGTTCGTGTTATCATTATCTATCAACTTATCCCACGCATCAGCATCCATACTCCATCCAATGAAACCATACCCGTCACGCTTGAAATTTGATGCGAACAAAGCGAAGCTATCACCTTCTGTAGCATTATAATGCCTTACGGTTTTAATACCGGTTTCAGCGCGGATGGATCCCATACCGGTACTAGCGTTATCTGCACCATTGCCGTCATACTGAATCGTATAACTTGGTACCCAGTGAGCGTAAAGGGTAATACCGTCGCCCGCGACCGAGCCGCTCGGAACGGTATAGGTACTAGATACCGGGTAAGTAATGCCAGTGCCGTCGGCATTGGTATTCCAATCCTTTATTATCCAACCAGTGAGAGTCCATTTTTCATAGTCAGCAAGGGTACCCGTTTCGGTGCCAGCGCTAGGGTTATTAGCAAGATTAATCTTTTGCCAGGAAACTCTGTCAGTAAGGGGACTACAGTTCCCATCGCTACTAGCCCAGCTCATACAGTTATTTACATAAGTAATTGTGTACTGTGTATCCCATTGGGCGTAGAGAGTGATACCGATAGAACCAGCTGGGATGGCATAAGATGAAGTATAAGTCGCGCCAGAACCATCGCGCGCGGTGTTCCAGTTTCTAAAACCATGTCCAAGTACAGCGATGGAAGCTGAAGGATTGGAAGAAGAAGGCAATGTTACGGTACTAGCAGGTGCACCATAAACTCTAGATATTGCACCGGTGCCATTGTTAGAATCTAGAGTAATTTCTACTTCAGATGGATTTACGAGACAACGAACGGCGGCACCTTCAATTGTATTGCCGTCTTTAACATTCCATCTAGCTGGGTTAAACCTAGCAGCTAACACATTAACATTGTATGAAAACATAGAAGATTGCTGCGTTCTGCTCCAATAGAAGCCATTAGAGCCTCTTTGCCCGGCACTTGAATTTTTGTAATACCCAGAATAGACATAATTATTCGGATAAGAACGAAGTCGGTTACTTATAATATCACCCCCTGCGCTTGCACCACTTTGATCACCCCCGGTTCCGCCATAACCTACGGAAAGTTTCCCAAATTCCCTATCGGCACTATCCGTGAAAGAAGTTGATGGTAAATGCCAACCGGATGGACAAATAGATGTGCCGATGCTATTTGATGAATTTTCGTCCAGCCAAGCATGGGTATTTGCAACCGACGCGGCATAGTTATAATAGTTGCCGTAAGATGAGATTGCAGAAGTTTTGTAAGCACCACTAATAGATGGACTAGAAGCATTGGTGTAACTCTCAGTGTATGTCGGATCTGACATAGGGGCTAAAGTATTACTGTTATTGTAGCGCGGGAGACGACGGCCTGGATAGCCATACGAACCAATATCTTCCAAGTTGCCATTGCCATCATAGGTGTCAGTTGGTGAAAAGGCGGAAGTTTTATAAACAGAATTTGGGGTAGTAGAATAAATGAAGTTAGTTGATTCTGGTTCGGCTAGGCCAACAAAGTTACCATAAGCACCAGTTGTCCCTCCGTATCCCTGAGCTAGATATTGGTTGGTGACGCTTGGGTCGTTTTGATTCTGCCCCATGGTATATTGGTTATCTAGTCTGAGGTTCTCTGTCATCCAACAATTACCATCAGCAAGTCTGGCTACGGCATAAACCATGTTGTCACGTTTGTCGGTTAAGGCTACTACACTGTTCTTAGTGGCAGTAATCTTCCTTTTTTCGTCTGTCACGGTATCGTCAAAGATTGTTTGGGTTAGAGTACTACATCCATCGTGAGGGAGATTAGTATTTGGATTATCCCAGTCTTGGAAATAGACGGTGTTATTACTGCCATCTTTTAGAGCAGGCATCCAGACAGCATACATGGTAATGATGTTTTTGCTGTCTGCTGCAGCCATCATATCAGAGTCTACTATCACGTCCTCATTAGAACCATAGATAATTGGATCATTAGTATTGTCGTTGTCAGTGAAGTGGGCGTAAGCATTCTGGTCAGTGCTCCAGCCCAAGAAGCCATAGCCTGTCTTTTTAAAGTTGGGAGCGAGCAATGTGACTTTAGTATCCTCTGCAATGTTTATTTGTTTTACACTTTTAACACCAGTAGATGAATCCGTAGTGCCCATGCCATTAGGATTGTCTGGGTTAGAGCCGTCATATTGGATGGAATACATGGTGCAAGAAGTATCCATAACTACAGAATAGGTGACTGAGTTACTGTTTGAGAAAGTGTAGCTACCTGGTGCCATACTGCTATTTACGGAAGTACCATAATAGATGGGGATAGTGGTATTAATATCCCTATATGGACTAGCAGTTTGAGATGGGGTTTTGAGAGTTGCTGCGGTGCTAGAAAGCGGAGTGAAGATCCCAGTTTTACTATTAGCCGTAAGGCTATAGCCCCATTTATTGACATTATTACTGTTGTTTAAGGCGCTAGTTCCATTTACTGGAGTAAAATATGTACCTGAAGCATTATTAGTATCATCACCATTTAGATACAAATTATTATCAGAAGGTCCTGCGATAGTCATAGTGTATCCAGCACGACAGTTACTAATAATATTAACATTGTCAGTTACAACGGTAGTTCCTATACCACCATCAGCAGAAGGCATGACATTGGCTGTGACTGAGCCGGAAGTGGAGACGGTTAATGAATAGGCTGAGACGGAATCAGAATGCGTTAAACACACGCCTCCTAATACACTTAGCCCAATAACTGCGAAAACCTTTGTCTTTATTTTGTTTTGCATGTAAAAATCCTCTTTGTATGACCTTATATACTATATATAGTATAGTACTTATGAATAAAATGCAATAGCTTTGTGACGAAATTGGATTAATTGTAAAATAATTACATGCCGGGGATTTTGAAGGCGCCGGGGTCGGAAGCCTGAGGACGATAGACTTGGTCTTGCATAGACGGCTGAGAACCAAGTGGTTCTGGGGTTGGCTCTACGATTGGTGCGGCTGGCTCGATAGGAGTAGTCGGCAAACTGGCATCAAGACTGTCAGCAGACATGTCGATTGGTGGGGTTGGCGGAGGTGGCAAAATGGTCGCATCTGCCGGTGGCACAAAATTCATTTCGGGCACACCGTTGATTTCGGGGTTCGAAGCCACACTGGGTGCGCTGTCAGCAGCAGGATTACCGCTAAAGGCGGCAGCACTGCCTGGATTGGTAAGACCTTCGAGTGCTTCTTCTAGCATATGCCCATATTTACTATTGTCTTCGGCTGGCTGAGCAAATTCGGAATCAGGTGATGGGGCAACTACCTTTTCGCCTGGTCTTTCTTCGTTATCCAAAGTCGGAGTGTCGACTGCCGGTAAGGATGGTTCCTCAGTAGCCGTTTCGATTGGTTCCGGTTCTGTGGGGGTTGGTTCATCGGTTGAATCTGCGTTGGTTGATTCTACTGATTCTGGTTTCGAAGTTTCTGGTTCTGCCTCCAATGTGGGTTCTGGCTCTGGCGTAGAAGCCTCTGTTGTATCTAGGCGGACAGGCTGGTTGGAATCGTCTGGAGTCGTTTCAGCACCAGTTTGCGCCAGTGAAGCTTCGGCGGCTTTCAAATCGTCTAGCAAGGTAGAATCTTTTTCTGTGATGGCATCGTTAATCTCTTTGGTTTCGTCAATTCCCTCTTCGCCTTCATGCTGGATGTCCAACTTGGTGGGGTCAGCGGGCTTACGAGACGAGGCCGCAGATGGTGAGCTGAGAAGTGAATACATTTCGTTGTCAACATCTGGAGTAATATTCTTAGAGATGAGTTGTTGATTCGCACCGGATTCCATAAGACGAGAAGATAGTTGCATAGTCTCAGGAGTAGTCTGAGCGTTGGAGAAACGGTTGGTAGCAGCAACAATACCTGTGAGGAAGGCCGTGGCTTCTTCTTTGCCGATTTCGACATCGCTCTTGACGGAATATAATAACTGAGCAATCATTTCGGAAACGGAACTGGCTTTCTTGTCGCTCCATTCGATTTCACCAAATTTACCAGGGTTGCCAGTGGTAATATTGATGATAACAGCATCGTGCATAATGCGACCATGCTCGCGAAGTGCGGAATCGAGGTCGATGCCATTGGCGACATCGAGGGCCAAGACTAGGTCAACATTGAAATCACCGTAGGAAAACTCTAGGTCATCGGCAGTAATCTTAGTTCGATATGGGGTGATGTAAATCTTAACGTAATCACCATCTAACTTATAGCGAAGATGATCGGCTTTTTCTTTATTGAGGGCAATGACGAAATCCTGTAAGGTATCGGCAGTGGGCTCGAAAGTTTCTTCGGGCTTCAAAAACTCTAGAGCATTTGGAGTGGAGCCAGAGTAAATTGCTGTGGCGCGCTTGCCTAATTTATCTAGATACAGTGACAAACCAATAGCGGCACACATCTCATCGACAGACGGGTCGCTCGACAAAGCGATGAGAACATTATGGGATTCGGCAATTTTGCCGGCAACTTCGCGATAAATGCTGGGCGGTTCGGGCTCGGCATTGGTGGAGGGCAGATCTGGCATTAGAGGGTCAACTACCGTAGGCGATGTGGGCATGCTAGTGTCTTGAGCAACGTCGGTTGGGGTAGGTACATCTGTCGGGAAGTCTGTTGATGGCGTAGGAAAAGATGGAGTTGGACTATCAGAAGCAACTGGCGGAAGAGTGGGCTCCCCAGTCGTAGTGGATGCATCATCCGTCATAGTTGGTGTAGTCGTTGTGTTATCTTCTGGCATAATTGTACCTTTCTATATGATTATATTAGCATAAGCTGGAAGAATGCGCAAGAATGTATTTATGGGGATAAACTCTTTACTTTTGGGGAGAAATGGGGTATAATGAGGAAAAGTTATTAATTTTTAATCTATATAGGAAGTTAAATGCCGATTATTAAATCCGCCAAAAAAGTTGCGAGACAAGCAGAAAAGCGCACTGCGCATAATGTTGGAATTAAAAAAGACATTAAGAACGCCGTAAAGGCTTTCAAGGCTAACCCAACGCCAAAGACTTTAGCAAAGGCGCAGTCTGAATACGACAAGGCCGTGAAGAAAGATTTGCTAAAGAAGAATACTGCTTCTAGGCGCAAAGCAAAACTACACGCAATCTTAAAAGCAGCAAAATAATCTTTAGATTGTTCAAAACGGGCTCTGGTGAGCCTGTTTTTGTTTCTAGATTTTAGAGAGGCGCAGTAAGAAAGATTCAATAAGAAGCCAAGGGTCAATTGGCGAAGATTTTAGTTCTTGGTCTAATTTGGCAAGGGCTTTTAGGGACTTTTTCTCTTTAATTCCCTGTCTAGCGCCGTAATCCTTAAGCGCCTGAGAGGCGAGAAGGCCAAAAAACATGATGGGGTCTTCATCTGGTTTGATTTTGTCTAGTAAGATGACGGCCTTTTTGCCGTCGGTTTTGGCAGTTTTATAAATATCAAAGACGAGACGGAAGTTTGGGTTTTCGGGGAGTTTGAACTCTTTGATGTCGACTTTGTCTTTGATTTGTTTGTAGGTCGCACTACGCTTGTCGAGCTTGAGTTCCTGAATGATGATATTGTGGGGCGTGTCGAGATAATTAGGTAACTGTTCGAAGGCGGGCTTGCCAGCACTGAGATCGTGGATGAGGATGTTGCGCGTGGTAGCAAAAAGTGAAGTCCCCTTAAAGATACTGGGCAAATCACCTGGAGTTAGGTCGGCTCCTTCAATAATCTCGTAGTCTTCCCCGAGTAGTTTGGTGATTTCCTGCCCCGCTCTGACGCGGTCATCGCCGGTAAAGATTTTAAGCATCTTGCTTGCTCCTGGTTTGGCAGTGAGGACAAAGGTGGGTACCACGACCGGCTACTTTGATTTTTTGGATTGTGGTGCCGCATCTAGGACAAGGTTGATTTTGGCGGCGGAAAACTTGTGCGAAAAGTTCGAGATAGTCGCCTTTGGTGCCGTCGGCTTTGACGTAAGTTTGCATGGTGGAGCCACCGGAAGCGATGGATTTGTCCATTACTTCGCAGGCAGCTTTGAGGAGTTTCGTAGCTTCGGATTTAGTGAGTGAGCCAGATTCGCGCTCGGGATGGATTTGGGCTGCGAAGAGGGCTTCGTCGGCATAGATGTTGCCGAGCCCACAGATGATAGATTGGTCTAAAATAGTAGCCTTGATACAAGAATGCGGATGGTGCTGAAGTTTATCATAAAACTCCGTCGGGGCCATGACCCATGGTTCTTTGGCGAGTTTTCGAATGAAGGAGTCGTTTTCGACCTCGGCGGTAGGCAGAACTTTGATAAAACCAAATTTGCGTTGGTCATTAAAATAAAGGTTGCCGTGGCTGAGTTTAATAATGACACGAGTCTGCTTGTTGGGTAGAGTGGCGGTAAAATTATCACTGGGATGCCCAGCGGCGTAACGGTCGGATTGATTATCTGGATCATAGATGAGCTGGCCAGTCATACGCAAATGGATCATGAGTGAATAATGATTATCCAGGTCAATGATTAAGGCCTTGCCGAAGCGGCGGAGAGCAACTACGCTATGATTCTCTGCTTTGTCTTTTGGACCTTGAAAAGATTTCTCACAATTCACAGTGATTGTGAGGATTTTTTGATGTTTGATGAATTGATCTAATCCACGCCGAATGGTTTCAACTTCTGGTAACTCTGGCATATCCCTATTCTACCATATATATAATATATAGTGAGGCAAAATTGTGGAAAAACGCTATATTTGGTGTAGAAAAGGTCTTGACATACGCTATATGTAGGGTTAGAATAGATTGTAGGTAATGCTTATTAAATAAATGTCAGTGGATTTTGACCCCAAAATTGCTGAAAGAAGAAAGGAAAAAAATGAAGAAAATAATTTACAAAAACCCGAATGAGATTGAAAACTTTGATTTGAAAAGATTCGTAAAATCAATTTCGCGTTACGCAAAAGTTTCGGAAAAAGAAGTAAAAGAAGCCTTGGCGGAGTTCGACCAATACGAAACTATGCATGTGTCGTGTTTGGTTGAGGTAGGGATGAAGCTAATTGGTGAAAAAGCTGGGGATGAAGCGATGAAAGAATACTACAGTGAGCATGCAGAATGGTTTGAAGAAGGCAAGTTTGAAAGACTACGCCGAATTACCGGATATTTGGTAGGCACCCTCGATAGATGGAATGATGCCAAGAAGGCAGAAGAAAAGGCACGCGTGAAGCACTGTGTAAACTCTTCGATTGATGATGCCGAGCGATTAGCTGCGCTTGAAACACAAGCAATGGAGCAAAACATTGCTTACGCTACGGCTTAAGATGAGATTCAGCAAAATAGCGACTCCAAAGGTCGCTATTTTTTTTGAGCTTGAAGACAGATTAGAGCTCGCCCCAACTATGCCCAGAAGTAACTTCAACGGCAAGTTTGATTTTGAGTTCAGGGGCAACGGATTCCATTTTGGTCTTGAGGACGGAGGAGACGGCGTCTTTTTGGGCTTCATCACATTCGACGATGAGGGAGTCGTGGACTTGCATGATGAGATTGGCGCCTTCCGGCAGAGCTTGGTCGACCATGAGCATGGCGCGTTTCATGAGGTCGGCTTCGGTACCTTGGATGGGCATATTCTGGGCGGCGCGTTCGGCGGCTTGACGAATGACAAAATTGCTAGATTTAACATCTGGAGTGGGGCGACGACGGCCATAATAGGTTTCGACATAGCCTTGTTCCCTAGCCTGTTTGAGGATTTCATCTAATTTTTGCTTGATGGGGGCACGCAAGGCGAAGTAATTGTCAATAAACACTTTAGCTTCTGCGATGGGCATGTGGGCGGCGTCGGAGAGACCTTTGACGCTCATGCCGTATAGAATACCGAAGTTAATAACCTTAGCGGCACGGCGCTGTTCCTTGGTGACTTGGCCCATGGGGACATTAAAGGCTTCGGAAGCGGTCTTGGTATGGATATCAATATCGTGGTTGAAGTCGTCGATAAGAGCTTGGTCGCCTGAAAGAATAGCAGCAAGACGAAGTTCGAACTGCGAATAGTCGGCGGAGACCAAAACCTTACCCTTTGGCGCAATGAAGCCTTGGCGAATACGTTTACCCTCCTCAGTGCGAACGGGGATGTTCTGGAGATTGGGGTCCTTGGAGCTGAGACGCCCGGTGGCGGTGACATTTTGGGTAAAGGTGGTATGAATGCGGTCGTTGTCGTCAGCAAGATCTGGCATAGGTATAATATAAGTGTTCAATAGCTTCGTGGCTTCGCGATATTCGATAATCTTGGCGATAATAGGATGAGCATCTTTTAGCTTGTCGAGCTCCTTGGCGCCAGTGGAATAACCACGAGTGGTTTTCTTGATACCTTTAGCCGGAAGCTGAAGCTTAGAGAAAAGAACGTCAGAAAGCTGAACGGGGGAGTTGGGGTTAAAATCGACCCCCGCGAGAGCTTGAATCTCGCGTTCCAAAATAGCAACATCGGCGGCATATTCAGCTTCTAGTTGCTTGAAATATTTGCGATCAATCAACATACCTTTTCTTTCCATTTTGTAGAGTACTGGGATGAGAGGAAGATCAAAATCAGTGTATATATTATATAATCGTGGATAATTTTGAAAGGCTTTGATTTGGTTCTGGTACTCTTCTTCGGGGACAACAAGTTGAGGAATGTCGCGTGCGAGGGGATTTAACAAAAAAGCGGCTTGACCGAGGTCCCAAAAGGACTCACCTGCAAGTATTTTTTCGGCCGTCTTCTCGTCATTGTGCATTAGGTGTTTAATGTCCCAATCGATAATCATATCTTTAGAAGACGAAGGACTGATAATTTCTCGGGGCGCGTCGCCGTCGCCCGTCGGCACGGGGACGGCGCGCTCGTCCTCGCCTTGCCAGGCTCCGGATCCCCTCGAAATCACAGTCCCTTCGTCTTCTTTAGCAAATTTACGAATGAGAGAGTTAAACTCTAATTTCTTCAGGGAGGAGATGACGCAGGGGCGGTCGAAGGTGAAGTCGGGGAGGTCGGAGAGACTCACGGGGGCGTCAAACATGATTTGAGCTAACTGTTTAGACATATAGGCGGAGTCGCGGCCGGATTCGAGTTTGGTTTTGGTGGAACCAGAGATTTGGTCTATGTGGGCATAGATACCGTCGAGGTCCTGATAGTCGTTTAGGAGCTTAGCGGCGGTTTTCTCGCCGATGCCAGGAACGCCTGGGATATTATCAGAGGAATCACCTTTGAGAGATTTGAGGTCAAGGAATTGGGATTTCTTAATGCCATATTTGGCTTCGATTTCCGCAATATCGATTTGCTCAATGTTGCTAAAACCTTTGAGGATGCGCCACATATGAGTGTTACTGTCGACAATTTGAAGCATATCGAGGTCGGAAGAGATGATAAAAGTTTCCCAGTCGCCAGCGTCATCAGCTTGTTTACTCAAAGTACCAATGATGTCATCGGCTTCGTAATCTTCGATCTCAACAAAATCCCAGCCTAGGTCAAGTACTAGTTCTTTGAGCAAAGGGATCTGAGTGTAAAAATCTTCACCCGGCTTGACGCGACCAGCTTTGTAATCTTTGAAGATGGCGCGACGCTTAGAAGTGGAAGATTTGGAGTCCCAGGCGACGACGACTTTGGTGGGGTTTAACTTTTTGACGATTTCCATAGCGATGGCAGCAAAGCCATAAACGCCACCCGTGGGAGTGCCGTCGGAGAGGCTAAGCGCGCCCATGGCGTAATAGCCACGATAGAAAACTGATTTGCCGTCAATTAAAACTAGTCTTTTCATATTATAGTCCTATATACTCGCGTCCGATTTTGCGCGAAATTAATGATTTAATAGTGGCGAGGATGCGGGGTTTCTCTTGACAACTGCCGAGTTCGCAGAGCTCAATGGTCTCTGTATCATATTGCAGTGTAGTGGTATTGAGGTTGTCATATATTAAAACCGCCCGATTCACCCCTTCGTCAGTGCGACTTTCGTCTTCAACTAATATTTTGTCGTCATAAATATAATAGCGAGTGCGGATATTGCTACCTTCAATATAATTATCAGTGACTGAAAACCTGTAGCCTTCGGGGACGGAGGCAGAAACTTCACCGTTCATCATGGTGATAAAGGCGTAGATTAATAAACCTATACAGATGGCAGCGAAACCCCAAAGAGTGTAGCGCATTAAATTGCCCTTTTTGTAAGCAACATTTGAAAGCTTCGCTATATCGGTCAAAATTCAATCTCCTTTAGGATTTTATCTAGTGCGGCATTGGTTTCCTCTATAGTGCCGTTATTCAAAATATAATAGTCAGCGGCAGCGATGGGGCCGCCTTTTTCGAGGTTCTCGATTTCACTGCGATCTCGTTCACGAATGGCCTTGCCATCGAAAGAGCGCTCTGGGCGCTTGGCGACACGTTCGTAACGAAGATGCTTATCTACCACAACGGCGATAAAGGTGAGGGTTTTGGGAAATTCGTGTTTCAGAGTTTTGTATTCTGTCCAGGAGTAGACGCCGTCTAAGATGATGCGTTTCTGGCCGGCTTGGATAAGGTCTTTGGTTTCTGCGATGACTTGTCTGACGACCCAGTCCTTCCCTTCCTCTTCGCGAATTTGTTCACGAAACTTTTTTTCCGACTCGCCGTCTTCAGTGCGAGGGATGCCGCGTTTTTCCATTTCTTTGTAAATCATGCCACCAAAGTAAACTTTTGGGTAGCCTTTGTTGGTTAAGTGGTCTACTAAAACTGATTTGCCGGAGCCGGACATACCGACGATGGCGATGATTTTTACATTGTCCATAGATATAGTATAGCATACCTGTGATATAATGGGGGCATGAGTAATTTTTTTACTACTTCTGACCCTCTAGACGAAATTATACAGGAAACGATGAGCGACAAGCAGGTGACGAAAACGGAGCATATTTTGACGGGGTGGACCAACATCGTGATTGAAGTGACGACTGACAAGGGGTCGTATTTTTTCAGGTTCCCGAGAAATCCTTTTTGGTCGCGGATGATTGTGAAAGACGCAGCGGTTTGTAATTTTGTAGATGGGAAAACCAGTTATTATACTCCACAAATGAAGCTTTACTATGATGCAAAGGGACGACCATTTTCGGTACATGAAAAAATAGAAGGATACACACTGGGGGACAGAATCTATCATTTATCGCATACTGCGATTACGGGCGTGGCATATGACGCGGCTAAGTTTATAAAAGAGTTGTCGGGCATTGATCTCGCGAAAGCACCGAAAGAAGTGAAATTCCCGCTATCGGAATTTTTACACGAATTAGATTATGAACACTACGATAAGCATATCGATGCGGACCACAAATACATCAAGGACACGGAGGGTGATTCCCTAGTCCACGGTGATTTAAACCTTGGAAACATTTTGCTTGATGAGAACGATAAGATGATTGGCGTGATTGATTTTTGTTTTGCGGGAACTGGGAATCCAAATATGGACGTGGCGCGGATGGTATCAAGACCGGCACCGAAAGAATTTCAGAAGGCGTTTTTGAATTATTTTGATAATACTAAAGAAATAGAGCGAATGAAAAAGGCTTGGAAACATATTGACAATGGCTATGCGGAACATATCCGAACGCATTTCCCAGAAATTAATCTCAACCAACTTTAAACTAAAATTCGGCTTCTACAAGATATTTAATTTTGGCGTCACGGCGGGTGTCGTCGTCTTTTCTAGGTAAATCTTCTCGAGTGGAATAATCTTCGAATTTATCAAGACAATTACGGATGGGGCCATCATAGATGGGTGGTTTATCATAAACGCTCCAAATAATAATATGGGTGTCAGGGGCATTGGTGGCATAAAAACTAAGGGCCTTCGATGTGGCACGAATGAATTCTTGCTCAGTTTCTTTGGAATGGCGCCAGGCGCGACCGGCTAAGTATTGTTCGGTGACGGTAGGAGAAACCGCAATCATTAAAATTAGCATTTCGTAATTCCCTGCCTTCAATAGTTTCAGGAGGATGCCTTCCATTTCGGGATCAAGCAAAGTTACATCTAATAAAATATCGTAACCACCTTTGATGAGTTCTGACAAGGTGAGGAAAAGCATGATAGTAGAGAATTCATCGGTCATTTTGCGAAGATTTTCGTCACCGTAATAATCTTTGATGGCTTGATAATGTGGATGATATTCTACAAATTTGCGAGCGGCCATCAAGATTGGTTCGTAATTATGCTTTTCGCAATAGGCTTCGACGGCGGGGAGAATTTGAGTGGTTTTGCCAGAACCAGAGATACCGGCAATACGAATGAGGCGGTGGTTTTTGGTGGTAGAAAGGGTAAAATCTTCAATGACTTTCTTAAGAATGGCTGGATATTCGGCTAAACCAACTTGCCATTCTGGCTTGACTTCACTCGGCCAGTGGGCTTTCATGTATTTAATGATTTGTTCTAGTTCTCGATTGTCTTCAGACATTTTTTGCTCTTTCTGATTTCGATTTTATTAATTCCTTCTAGTTTAATGGATTCACCTTCGGCTTGAAGCGTAACATTGGCGGGATGAGCGAATTCTAAAATGTCGCCCTCGGTGGGAGTGCCTGGAATACGGGAAAAGATGCTCCTTAGCATTAATTTTGCAAGACGGAAAAAATTAGCAAGACGATCGGTCTCGTGGCGGAAGTGGGTTGGATCACGATAATCTTCCCCACCTTTCATTACTCTAGCCATGCTACGGCCATTGACGGCGGCGTAGTCGGTGGTTTTGGCTGGTTGAAGAACGCCGTTTAGCTTGAATTCTGGAATAAAAATGTGTTTGTGGCGGTGTTTGAAATACCAACCGGCCAGATTGGTATAAGAACTAATTTTGCGACCAAAGCCGCTTTTTAGCTTGGCGCGCATTTTGGGCGAATCGTAAATCTGGACAGCTTCGGCGGTCATGCCGATGGTGACGTAGCAAGTTGCGTAGCGGAAAAATTTCCCGTCTACGAAAATTTCTAAAGGATAATAATTCGTAATGCGACTATCGCTTTTCATGATATCATCTAAAGTTTTTGTGCCGAGAGTTCGCGCCAAATCATTGAAGTTGCCGTATGGGAGTGCGGCGAGGGTGACGTCTTTGCTGGATTTCAGAATCGCATTGGATGCAATAATACCAGTAGCGTCACCACCAGCGGAGATTATTAAATCATCATCTTTGAGCAGTTTGGCTAGTTTGGCGATGTTGTCATCAAGATTAGTGGGAGTAACTTCATATTTACCGATGAGGTGACCTTTTAGCTTGGAGACTTTATCTATCACTTCAGTGCGAACGTCGGCATAACGCGAGGAACGAGGATTATAAACAATTAGAGTGCGTTTCATAATTATTTTAATTAAAGCCAGGCAGAAGCCACTTCAGGACAGCATAAAGGAGGACATAGGCTACTAGACCAATAATTATTTCAAACATACGGCGTTTGGCTTTTTTGGCTTTCTCTTCATTTCCTCCTGAAGTGAGATACTGGATGCCCACTATAGAGATGCCGATAAGCCCCAAAATACCGATGCCGATAGTCATAATATCAACTACAAGGTTAAGAATGTCGGTAACACCAGAGCCATTACCATCGTCACAGCTGCAATTGTACTCCCCTTTTTCGTTTTTGGTACCATCCTGGTCGCATTTGTCTGTGCCCACAACTGAAGTGATAACACATTTTTGCTCTGCAGCAAGAACTGGAGTCGCCACCACGAAGAGGCTTATAGCAACCAACATCAGGCTAAGAAGAAACTTTCGCATATGTTTCTACCTCAAGTATTCATGAAGTTTTTTGGTGTCTTTGTTCTTGCGGAGTTTGGAAAGAGCTTTGGCCTCAATTTGGCGAATGCGCTCACGTGTCACATCAAATTCGTTGCCTACTTCCTCTAGGGTATGTGGCCGACCACCACCGATACCAAAGCGGAGACGGATGATTTTCTGTTCCCTATCAGTGAGAGTTGCGATAATTTCGGATAATTGTTCTTTTAATATTTGATTGGAAGCGGCTTCTTCGGGAGAATCGCGCTCTTCGTCTTCAACAAAATCACCAAGTACAGAATCCTCATCGTCGCCATCGCGGCCTACGGAAGCGTCGAGAGAGGCGATGTCTTGTTTAATGCGCATAACATAGTCAACCTTCTCCGGATCCATGTCGAGAGCTTTGGCGATTTCTTCGTTGGTGGGTTCACGGTTTAGTTCGGAAGTAAGTTTACGGGTAGTACGCAAAACCTTATTAATAGTCTCGACCATGTGAACTGGAATACGAATTGTGCGAGCCTGGTCGGCGATAGCACGCGTGATGGCTTGGCGCACCCACCAAGTAGCATAGGTAGAAAACTTGAAACCTTTGGCTGGATCAAACTTATCAACAGCACGTAATAAACCGGTATTCCCTTCCTGAATGAGGTCGAGAAAATCAAGGCCACGACCGCCGTAGCGCTTAGCGATGGAAACCACTAGACGCATGTTGGATTCGACCATTTTGTCTTTGGCCTTTTTGTCGCCTTTGACAATGCGTTGAGCGAGGTCGGCTTCTTCCTCGGCAGTAAGTAGAGGAATTTTGCCAATTTCACGGAGGTACATGCGAACGGAATCATCGGCGAAAGCATCAACATTCTCAGCAGTGATAGCGAGATCTTCGTCGGAAAATTCTTCTTCATTTTCTAAATCGCGGGTTTCCGGCTCATCAAAATCTAAACTCAAATCTTTTGCGTTCAAAATATCGTCATTTTTCAAGCTCATTACAATAGATTATAGTCTACTTTTGAGTTTTTTGCAAATGGTTTATTTCGTTTAAAGTCGGCAAATATTCATCGGAATCTTCGTCGAGCGTGGAAAGCTTGGCATTTAGTTCGGCAATTCTTTGCTTGTTGATTTCCTGCTGGTAGAGTTTAAGTAAATCAGCAGCCTCTTTGTCATAGTTGGGGCTTGAAACGGACTCGTGCTCGGAATTGAAAACTAATTCTAGCTCAGCGAGTTTGGTGTCATCTTCTGGGATTTCGAGGGGGATTTTGGTTTCGGTGACGCCGCCATAAATTTTGAGAGCAAGGAGAGAGTTTTCGAGTTTTTGAAGTTTATCAGATTTTACTGTGGTTTTAGGTTTTTTGAGAAACCTCTTGGATGAATGAGCGAGCGCCTCGTTCAAACGTTCGCCCTTGGCACGGAGAGTGGAAACATCAACTTGAAGTATTTGGGCTACTTTAGTTTCGTAGGAAGCGCGTTCAATTTCATCTTTGACATAAGATAAAAGTGTGAGGGCAATGTCGGAATATTTACGTTTGCCTGGGGCGGAAGAAAGATCGAGGGTGGTTTCGTATTTTTGGAGGAGCCAATCGACGGCTGGAACACTATGACTGACGGCATCTTGCCAGAGCTTGGGGTCTTTTTGGATGAGTTCGTCGGGGTCTTTGGCGCCGTGATAATCTGAGATAACGGAAAGGTCGATACCAAGATTACCCGCTAGCATGATAGCGCGTTCGGTAGCTTTGACACCGGCCTCGTCACCATCGTAGGCAAGGCGAATATCGGTGGTGAGCTTAGAAAGAGCCTTCAGATGCTGTTCCGTCATAGCGGTACCAGAAGTGGCAACGGCCTCTTTGACGCCAGCTTGGTGAGAAGAAATAACGTCCATGTTCCCTTCTACGATGACAACGAAGCCATTACGGCGAATAGCCTCTTTGGCCTGAAAAAGTCCAAAGATGAAATTAGATTTGTTGAACAAAATGGTTTCGGGGGTGTTCAAATATTTTGGTTCGCCGTTTTTGAGAATGCGGGCGGTAAAACCGATGACATTGCCGCTGGTATCAATAAAGGGGACGGTCATACGGTCGCGAAAAAGGTCTGTTTTGAAACGATTGAGGAGGCCAGCAGAGTCGAGCTCGGCTTCGGTAAAACCACGTTTTTTTAGTGCTGTCGTGAGAGCTTTACCGGAAGCGGGAGCATAGCCGATTTGGAATTCAGCGACGGTTTGGCGGTTGAGATTACGTTTATAAAAAACGTATTCACAGACAGGTTTAGTACGAACAAGACAGGCTTGATAATATTTGGTAGCAAGTTTAAGGGCATCTTTAGCGCGGAGCTTTTTCTTAGCAACGGCAGGGTCGCCACCACGGTATTTAGAAATGTCCACACCGGCTTGGGCGGCAAGCTTTTCGAGAGCCTCTTTGAAACTGATGCCCTCGACCTCCATTACAAAAGTGAAGATGTCGCCGCCTTTATTGGCGGAAAAGTCATGCCAAATGCCTTTTTCGGGAGAGACCATAAAGCTTGGAGTCTTGTCTACACCCCAAGGAGAGCGGCCTTTGAGGTTGCGGCCGGCACGCTTTAACTCTACATATTGACCCACCACATCTTCCACGGCTAAGCGTGATTTGATTTCCTCTTTTAGGTCATACATATGTTATAATTATAGCATATGGACAAACAAGAGTACTTGAATCAGATTTCAGCAGCCAATAGGCCAGCTAAATCTGGTGGTAAATTATCAAAGCTTTTTTCTTCAAAAATATTCTTATTGATAGTTGGTGCGGTTGCCGTTTTCATTCTGCTAGCAATTATCGGTGCTGTCCTTAGTGGTTCGAGGGGAGGTATGGAGAGCGATTCCTATGCGCTTAAGATGAGAATCGATAATACAATGAGTGTCGTGAACAATTATCGGAAACTAATTAAATCTTCAGTATTACGTTCGGATAGTGTTTCACTGCAGAGTGTTCTTTCAAATACAAATAGGGACTTGGATAGTTATTTAGCAGATAAGTATAAGCGGAAAAGCAGTGAGATTAATAAGGCTATTGGTGAGAAAAAAGTTGAACAGCTGACATTAGAAAAGGATGGTTTAGAGGCAGAATTGTTTGAAGCAAAAATAAACGGAAACTTAGATAGAATCTACGCGCATAAATTGTCTTATGAAATTTCTGTGATAATGAGCGAGGAAGGCAAGATTTATAATGGCGATAGCGATGATACGCTAAAGAGCATTTTATCAACTTCTTACACTAGTCTGGAAAATTTATATAATTCAATCAGTAATTTTTCGGAAGCCAAATAATAATTAGAAAGGAGTTTTATGGCTAAATCAGAAGAAGCAAAAAAAATCGCAGAAAAACAAACTCTAAAAGAAGAATTTATTGAATTTATTAATCGTGGTTCGATGATTGACCTCGCAGTAGGTGTAGCAGTAGGTGGTGCGTTCACGGCGATTGTTAATTCCCTGGTCAATGATATCGTGATGCCGATTGTGGGGTTGCTGCTTGGTGGTGTAGATTTTACGGGTTTGGCGCTCAGAATTCCAAACTTTTTCGGAACAGGTGATGAGGCAGTAATTGCATATGGCAATTTCATCCAACATGTCGTACAATTCTTGGTCATTGCTTGGGTAATCTTTATGGTCATCAAGGCTATGAATCGCATGAATCGTAAACGTGATGCGAAGAAAGCTAAAAAAGAAGCTAGTAAAGCAGAATAGTTTAGTTTTTCAGCGTTGAAACATGCGCCGCATAAAAATTACAACAGATTAGGCGGACTCGTCCCGGTATTTCAGTACCGGCTACTCGTCCGTAACTGTTGTAATTTTTATCGGGCAGTTTCAAAATGCTTCAAAACTAAACTATTCTGCTTTACTGCGTTATGTTGTAGCTTAGGCGAATCAGGTCTTCGATTTCGGAGGGGCTGAGTTGGCCAGCGAGGACAATCTCGATGCCGCCTTTGCCATAATAGCGAGATTCCATAACGGATTCGTATTTGGTTTTGAGATTTTCGCTGAGACGTTGATCGCAGCGTACTTCGATGGTATTACGATGTAGGACTAGAAAGGCGAGTTGGCCACGGAAATAAAGAACGCGGTCTTTTTCTTGCTGCACAGTGAATTCACCGATGCCGGCTATTTTAGAAACGTCAAGTACCATTTGAGCTCCTCGATTGAACCATTTATGTCATCCAAAGCACGGTGGTTCTCCGGTTTGGCAAATTTCTTGTGCAAAGCGTTTTCAAAATAGATCTTCCAGGCGGAAACATCAAGCATACTGTAGTGAAGCTTGTCGTTTAAAGCGGGCATTTCGTTTTCGATAAATTTGCGATCTTGATGGACAGAATTGCCAGCAAGGTAAATGGGGTTTTTGGTGTCGAAATTATGCTTAATGAAATCGAGCAATTCCCTTTCGACAGTTTCCACTGGCTTGCCGTTGGCATTTTGCGAAATGAGAGCGTCGCGCGAATTACTGTTTTTCTCCCAGAATTCACCGACCATGCGTTCTTTGATGAGTTCGTCGTTGACTTTGACGATGGCTTCATAGGTCGCAATTTGATTAAGCTCCATGTCGGTAGCAATGGCGGCAACTTCGAGGATTTTGTCTTTGGCTGGGTCTAGGCCAGTCATTTCTAAGTCTATCCAAAGCAGGGTGGCTTTTTTCATTACATTTCCTCCGGAATTGTGATTCCTAAAATATTTAGACCATGGGTCATGACGCTCAGATACTTCTCGACGAGTTTGATGCGTGCAGATTCTTGGTCGCTGCCGATGACCTCGCAGTGTTCGTAGAAACGACTAAAAGCTTGGGCGAGTTCGTACAGGAAATTTGCCACTTTGTGAGGGGCAAGTTCGGCGACTGCCTCGTCAAGTACTGCGCGGTATTCCAGAAGTTTTTTGATTAGACTTCTCTCGCTTGAATGAAGGTTTTTCGACCCCGTTCGTTCGCGCCCGTCTTCACGGGGCTCACTCTCTTCGCTCGGGCAGCCGCCCTCGCGGGACACGGTCTCTAAACCTTCATTCTGCGCGAGATTCTTATCAAGAATCTTCTTGGCGCGGACGCAGGAGTAGAGGAGGTAGGGGCCGGAG
>JAUMXR010000049.1 GCA_030528995.1 Candidatus Saccharimonadota bacterium
AAAAGAAATTAAATACGCCATCAATTAAAAATTGCGATGTCAGCTTTAGCGCTTGAGTTCGTATAAAACGGGTGGCCGATACCTTTGGACTCGGGACTGTAAGCTTGGCCAAGCGGCCTCGAGCGTGTCCCGAGAACAAAGGTACGGACAGGACCCGTACGAACTCAAGCACTAAAACCCTTAGCATCCCGTAATTTTTAATTAGGTTGGCGTATTTAATTTCTTTTAGGGAACTTTTTTAAACCGTTCGAAAAATAGATAGGTAGAGATAGCTATTCTAAATTCTTGAAATATTTAGGCGCCGTTGTCCGACGACGTTGCCCCCTACACTTTCTCATAAAAGTATGCTATACTAACAAAAATATGTCTTTTTGAGCGGAGATTCTCAATTGGCTTAAAAAATAATAAATAAAGGAGTATATGGCTACCGAAATTAAAGATTTGGCAAAACTACGCAATATTGGAATTATTGCTCACATTGATGCCGGAAAAACCACAACCTCCGAGGCGATTCTTTATCGTACGGGTTTAAAACATAAAATTGATCTTGTGAAAGGCGGAACTGGTGGTGCTACGACCGACTGGATGGAACAGGAGAAGGAACGTGGTATTACTATTACTTCAGCTGCAGTTACGACATACTGGAAAGGTCACAAAATTAACATCATCGACACTCCAGGTCATATCGACTTTACGGCCGAAGTAGAGCGTTCTCTACGCGTACTTGATGGTGCAGTGGTAGTATTCGATGGGAAAATGGGTGTCGAGGCGCAGTCTGAAACTGTTTGGCGACAGGCTACTAAATACGGAATTCCGAGGATTTGCTTCGTAAATAAGATTAATCAAATTGGTGGTGATTTTTACAAGTCTTTGGATTCAATCCACAAACGTCTCTCGAAGAATGCAGTTGCAGTCCATTTGCCAATCGGATTCGAGAAGGATATTTGCGGTGTTGTTGATTTGATTGACATGAAGGCCTATACTTACAAAGACTACACAGATCACGAGCTAACGGTCGGGGAAATCCCAGCTGATATGTTAGAAAAGGCAAAAAACGCTCGCTCTATATTGGTTGAAGAAGCGGTACAGGCAGACGAAGCCCTTATGGATAAATATTTCAACCAGGGCGAAGAGGCGATTTCAGAAATCGAGCTAAAAGCTGCGCTAAGGAAGCGTGTGCTTGATGGCGATTTCTTCTTGGTTACTGGAGGCGATGGGCGTGGTGTAATCGTGGAAAAAGTGTTGGACCTTATGACCGATTATTTACCATCCCCGCTCGATCGAGATCAGGGACAGACTGTAGGGACTGATCCGAAGACCGGTGACCAGATTGTCCGCAAGGCCGACAATAACGAGCCATTAACCGCCCTCGCCTTCAAGATTGCAACCGACCCATTTGTTGGGAAGCTGATCTTCGTTCGCGTTTATGCTGGCGTACTAAAGTCTGGCTCATACATTTTAAACGCTACAACCGGAAATAAAGAACGCGTTGGTCGTGTCGTACGAATGTTTGCAGACAAGCGTGAAGAAATTAGTGAAATCACGGCAGGGGATATTGCGGCTATTGTAGGACTTAAGGAGTGTACAACCGGAACAACGCTTTGTGAGCCGAGCCATCCAATTCTACTAGAGTCAATCGATTTCCCAGATCCGCCAGTCTCCATCGCAGTAGAGCCAAAGACAAAGGCTGACCAGGAAAAAATGGGTATTGGTCTTTCGAAGATGGCGGAAGAGGACCCGACCTTTAGGGTACATACAGACGAAGAGACTGGACAAACAATTATTTCTGGTATGGGCGAGCTTCATCTTGAAATTATCATTGATCGCCTAAAGAGAGAGCATGGTGTCGATGCAAATACTGGGGCTCCGCAAGTTGCCTACCGCGAAACGATTCGTGGGACTGCCGAAGCGCAAGGTAAGCATATTAAGCAATCTGGTGGTCGCGGTCAGTACGGTGATGTTTGGATTAAGTTTGAACCAAATGAACCAGGTAAAGGTTTTGAATTTATCGATGAAATCAAGGGTGGTGTTGTTCCGCAAGAATATCGTAAGCCAGTTCAACAGGGCGTAAAGGAGACTCTTGCGGGTGGCGTTATTGCTGGCTACCCAGTTGTGGACGTAAAGGCAACGCTATATGATGGTTCGTACCACGATGTCGACTCTTCCGAACTCGCCTTTAAGCTCGCTGGTGCCCTTGCTACTCGTGAAGGTATTAAAAAGGCAAGACCGGTTCTACTCGAGCCAATTATGAAGCTCGAAATCACGACCCCTGAAGAGTTCATGGGTGACGTAATTGGAGACATAAACTCCCGACGCGGGCGTATCGATAGTATGGAAGACCTTAACGGTGGCGCAAAGCTAATCAAAGCTTTCTGTCCGCTAGCAAATCTATTCGGATACACTGGTGATCTTCGCGGTATGTCGCAAGGGCGAGCCGTATCCTCAATGGAGCTTTTCGCCTACGAGGAGGTTCCACCAAACGTAGCGCAGGAAGTCATCGAGAAGCGAAATTCAAAATAAATCAAGTAGGCTAGGCGATTATGGTGTATATCACCATGATTTCCCTATTTAGTTTTTTGTACTAAGTCTGTAACCAAAAGTGTTTCAGGCTTGGTTTTTTATCAACGTTACAAACTTAAACACACCTAGTAGAATTTATTTTTACAATCAATCTCTTATCTTATGATATAATAGCCATAAGCAGGAGATTATACAAAAAGTATGATGTCGAGTGCGGTTTTATAATTTAGAAAACGAAGGAGACAAGATGGCAGAAATAGCGTATGACGGAATTAATGGACTAGAAGATGATGCTTCACAAGAAGGACAAGAAGGACAAGTGGGACAAG
>JAUMXR010000023.1 GCA_030528995.1 Candidatus Saccharimonadota bacterium
TAGAACTTTCGATTGGACTTGCCTTGGACAACCAGTTGACGATTTGATTCGTGAAGCGATTAAAATCGAAAAAGGTTCTGGTAAGCCAAATGTCGATAAAGTAGGCAAGATTACCAAAGCTCAGCTCAAAGAGATTGCCGAGAAGAAGATGGAGCAGCTTAATGCTGTCGATATCGAAGGCGCTATTAAGATTGTAGCTGGCACCGCCCGCTCAATGGGTGTTGAAGTTGTTGAATAATTAATATAAAACGTGGGAGGCTAGTGGCCGCTATTACCACTGAAAGGAAGATTATGGCAGAAGAAGAAGCCAAGAAAATTGAAACGGTTGAGGAGGTTGCTCCTGAGACCGAAGAGCCAGAAGTTTTTGCGAAATCTGGTAAAAAATCTAAAAAGCACATCGAAGAGGTGAAAGCCGAAGAAGAGCGCCAAGCTCGCAAGGTCGAACGTAAAGCCGAAGAAGGTTTAGTTAAGCCTAAAGGCGCAAAGCCAGTCACACGTCCAAGAATCGAACGTCGTGGCAAGAAATATCAAGAAGTGTTTAAATTAGTCGAAAAAGGCAAGGCTTATAGTTTGAAAGAGGCCATTGAGTTAGCTATTAAAACTAACCCGGCTAAGTTCGACGCATCGGTTGAAGTTCACGCTAGACTCGGCGTAGATCCTAGACAAGCTGACCAAAACATTCGTACCACTTTAGTTCTACCAAATGGTAACGGTAAAAGTGTGCGGGTCGCCGTATTTGCGCCACTTGATGTTTGTAAGGTTGCTAAGACCGCCGGTGCTGATATTGCCGAAGACGAAGAATTCTTGAAACAACTCGAAAAGGGAACAATTGATTTCGACGTTTTGATTTCTACTCCACAATATATGCCAAAACTTGGTAAATATGCGCGTTTGCTCGGCCCTAAGGGCTTGATGCCAAATCCAAAGGCTGGCACCGTGACGATGGATGTTGAAAAGGCCGTCAAGGAAGCCAAGGCTGGTAAAGTCGAGTATCGTGTTGACAAGCAAGCTATCGTGCACATTGGCGTTGGCAAAGTTTCGTTTGGCGCCGATAAGCTACTTGAGAACGCAAATGCTTTCTTTGATTCACTTAAGTCGCAGAAACCAGCTTCTCTAAAAGGCTCTTATGTGAAGTCGGTATTCATTACGACTACTATGGGTCCTTCAATCCAAATTGAAAACATTTACAATTAAAAGCTAAAAAATGAGCATAAAAAGTCTCCCGTTGGGAGATTTTTTGTGTTATGATTAAGCTATGGGTATTCAACATTTAGAAATATATGAATTATTAATCTTTATTGTATTGGGGCTCATCATCTTGCTGTTTGGCTACAGGATTAAGAAGATAGCTTTCTTTATCGTCTGGTTTTTGCTTGGGTTTAATATAATGCTGATGTTGATGCCAACTCTGAACAATCTGGTCCCGCAGATTGTAGGTAATGATTTGTGGCAAAATCTGCTGCCAATTGCGGGTGGCTTGTTGTCGGCCTTGCTTGGCTTTTCGATCGAGAAGCTCTGCGTGGCCGGTATCTGTTTCGCGCTCGTAATGACGGTAACAGCAAGATATTTCGGGACTGATGTTTTGACTCTCGTGATAGGTGCCATTGTGGGCGTGTTTGCGGGTGCCGCTGCAGTCATGATGATGAAGCCTTCTATCATAATAGCCACATCAATTGCTGGTTCTTATGTTTTAACTTTGGCGCTCCTAGCCTTATTCACGCAGATAGATTTGACGGTTTGGTATTGGCCAATTTTGATTGGGCTAGCTTTTCTTGGTACCCTCTTCCAGTTTTCGACCACGCGAGATCTCGAATGATTTAGACTTGTGTTTTTTGGTACAGTGTGATATAATTTTGTTAGTTACCAAAGACAGTGGCGAGGTTTACCTTTAATTATGCCACCGAGGAAATATCTTGTAGGATTTATTTGGTGACGCTATTTAACAATTTAGCTAACCAATAATTAATAATATAACCAAAGGAACTTTTTATGGCAATTTCAAAGGATAAAAAGAACACGTTGGTTGCTGATTTAACTGAGCTTTTGACAAACGCTAAATCAACTGTTTTTGCAAAATACCAAGGTTTAACCGTGGCTGAATTGCAAGAACTACGAAAAGCTGCACGCGAAAATGGAGTAAAAATCAAAGTCGTCAAGAACCGCTTGGTGCGAGTTGCGATGGGTCAGATTGCCGTTTATAAAGACACTGACACTACCGGTTTGACCGGACAACTGCTTTATGCGATTTCCGACGAAGACGAAGTTGCTCCAGCTAAGGTTTTGGCGGAATTTGCCAAAAAGCATGATGCTCTTAGCCTCGCTGGTGGTTTTTCCGATCTTGGCAATGCTTTGTCTGAGGAAGAAGTAAAGACCTTGGCTGCAATGCCGACCAAGAACGAGCTTATCGCTCAAGTCGTGGCGCAGCTCTTGTCGCCGGTTACAGATTCCATTTCTGGACTTGCTGGTGGTTTGCCAGGCATACTATCTGGTCTAGAAGCACATGCGAATTAGCAATCATTTAATAATAAAGGAGAATTAAAATGGCTACTGATATTAAGAAATTAGCCGAGGAATTGGTCAAATTGACCGTTCTCGAAGTAAACGAACTAAAGAATGTCCTTAAGGACGAATATGGCATCGAGCCAGCTGCTGCCGCTGTTGCAGTAGCTGCTGGTCCTGCTGCTGGTGGCGAAGCTGCCGCCGATGAGGGGAAGTCTGAGTATGATGTCGTCTTGAAAGACGCCGGTGCTCAAAAGATTGCAGTCATCAAGGCTGTAAAGGAAGCTACTGGTCTTGGTCTTGGTGAGGCTAAGGCTATCGTTGATGGTGCTCCTGCTACCGTCAAGGAGAAGGTTGCTAAGGCTGACGCTGAAGCAATGAAGAAAGCTCTCGAAGAAGCTGGTGCTACTGTCGAGCTCGCTTAAGTCGCATAATGGTTAGCTAATTGACAAAATTCGCCCTTTTCGGGCGTTTTTTGTTATAATGGTAGAATGAAAGAGTTTGATTATTTAGGTGAGGGAGAAGTTTATCTTGATAGCGCTTGCCAATCACTGCGGCCACGGTGCGTAATTGATGCAATTAATAAATATTACGCTGAGCATAATTCCTGTGGTGAAAGAGTGAAATATAAATGGGGTATTGAAACTGACGAGAAGGTGGAAGAAACCCGCGAGTTGGTTTTGAAATATCTTGGGCTGAAGTCGAAGAAATATACCGTTTCTTTCACCCTGAACACGACTTATGGTATTAATCTAATTCTGTCACAATTGAATTCCCTTGAATTTAAAAAAATCGTGACAACCGAAATAGAACACAACTCGCCTTTCCTCGCGAGCATGGCCTTCTCGGCACGGACTGGTCTAGTGCGAGAAGTGATTGACCGCAGGGAAGATGGTTCAATTGATTTGGATGCTTATGATTTTACCAAGGCAGTGGTGGTTTTGAACTGTGCCTCAAATTTTGATGGTAGGAAATTATTGAATATTAAAGAATTAGTTAAGAAGGTCCAGAAGTCTGGTGGCATCGTGATAATCGATGCAGCACAGGCCATGGCGCACTCGGTGGATATTTTACGCGGTGTGGAGCCGGATGCGATTTGTTTTTCCGCTCATAAACTCTACGCGCCATCTCTAGGCGTGATTGTGTGGCGAGATGATTTGATGGACAAAATGGCAAAGTTGTTCGTGGGTGGTGGTATGGTCGATGATGTGACAGTCAATGATTACATTATGTCTGCCGAGAGTAAAGAACATCGGTATACTCGATTTGAGGCTGGCCTGCAGGCTTGGGGCGAGATAGTTGGTCTTGGCGCAGCGCTCAAATGGCTAATGAAGATTCCAAAAACGGATTGGAAGATATTTGAACAAAATTATACTGAATTATATGATTATCTTAAAGGCTCTGATAAGGTTCACCTGGTAAATAAAGAAGCGAATCCCACGATGTCATTCTATGTTGACGGAGTTGATTCGCATATGTTGGGGAATGCTCTTTCGCGTGACAACATTATGGCACGCACTGGCTATTTTTGCGTACACTATTACCTTGATCATGTTTTACATCTGCCGCCTCTGATTAGATTCTCTTTGGGACTTCATAACCGCCCAGAGGACATTGAAAAAGTCAAAAAAGTTATGGAAAAAATTCTATACTAGTGCTAGAATAGATATATTATGGTGTGTATAGCTGCGTTTATTATCTTGGCTCTGATTGGGGTGTTTGTAGCCGCAATTTCGATTTTTAAACCTAAAGTGGGGAAGGCCTACCTTAAGGCCATGAAAAAAGCTTGGGGTTGTTTATGGAAAAAAGTGCGTTTACAGAAGTGCGAAACCGGTTTTAAGGATGACGTAAAGAATACTCTATTATCACGTGTTATGTTGAAACATCCCAAATGGGTGAAGCCATTATCAGTTATTATTGAAACGCTTTCGATTGTGATTGTAGTGGTGGCAATTTGGGCTATTCTAACCGCTGTGAAATCTTTGTTGGCGCTTTGGGCTTTGGGCTCTTGTAATGTGACGAAGCCATCTGCTTGTTCTCTAGGAGCAGAAGTTTGCTCGATTGACGAGTCGGAACCCTCTAATGTATTCGAAGCCACTGGTCGTTGGTTCACGGAATGGGGCGAAATCTTTGAGGCGATTCCTGATAAGTTTAAGACTTACAATGGCGAAGATTATAATTTTAATTACATCGAAGCGAGTAATGGCGAGATTGAGGGCTTACCTGTCGTGGTTGATATTTTTGACCCAGGCTGTTCCGTTTGTATGATTTCTTATCGTAACCAGAAGAACCTCCAATTCTTTGATAGTCATAATGTCAGATTTGTTCCATTTGCAATACAAGATGCAGACGGTACTTATAAGTTTAAAAACTCCGAAATCATCGTGCGCTATATGCTCGCTGTAGAACAAGTAAAATCCGGGGCGTCTTTGGGCCTACTTGATCGGATTTTCATGAATAAAAACAGCGAAGGTATTTCTTACCAAAACAAATTCAATGAGGATTATTCGCGCGATGAGGCGACCGCTAAATTAGAATCTTGGCTAGCTGAAGATGGTCTTGATAGCAAAGCTATTGCGCAAATACGTGCAATTGTAGAATTTCCGGAGATTACCGACAAAATGAATAATAACAAAAATATTATCGAGAACCAACTCAATGTCCGCGGAATCCCAACTATACTTATTGATGGCAAAAAGCATACTGGTTTATGGAAATCTAAATAACGCTTAAGTTTTTTATGTAATTTTTACAACAATTTGCGCATGACCGGTGTTTTTTCCGTGGAAAACTTTTGAAAAATATTCTTGACTTTACGCTGCGGAAGGTATAATATAATATTAATACTATATTTAGACAGGAATGCGAGGTGATGTCTGAAATACCAGAAAAACAAATAAAGCGATTGCGTGGACTGCTGAGCGATGCAGAGACTAGTTTGTCCGCCGCAAAAGAGTTGCTAATTTCTATCCTTGGTGATGGTGAGACGATTTCTGCACCAAGAGAGACTGTGGTCTCTACGCCAGAAGGTAAAGTAATCGAGGGTATCTTTGATGGTCAGATTATGATTGGGCCTGATGGCAAGAATTATCCTGTACCAGCAAACTATGCCTCCAAGTCTAAGCTCGTCGAAGGTGATATTATGAAATTAACAATCACTGAAGATGGTCGGTTCTTGTACAAGCAGATTGGCCCAGTAGAGCGTAAGACCATGATTGGCACTTTGGCTCATCATGACGATAAGTATTTTGTGGAAGTTGCTGGCAAAGAATATCAGATTTTGTATGCTTCAGTGACTTACTTCCATTTGCGCGAAGGTTCGCAGGTCTCTGTAGTTATTCCGTCGAACAATGAAGATGCAACTTGGGCGGCCGTTGAAGCTGCATTATAAATTCGCGTTGGAAACCGCCTTTGAGGCGGTTTTTTGCTAGGAAATTGATGGCGAATAGAGTATAATATTGGTATGAAATCTTTATATCGGAGGTACCGTCCACTCAAATTGAGTGAAGTAGTGGGGCAGCCTCAAGTAACTGAACCACTAATTAAATCTTTAGAACAAGGCAGAATTAGCCATGCTTATCTTTTTGTAGGTCCTAGGGGATGCGGTAAAACTTCCGTTGCGAGAATCTTATCACATGAAGTGAATGGTTTTAAATACGAAATCGAAGATGATTATGTAGATATTATCGAAATCGATGGGGCGAGCAACCGTGGCATTGATAATATTAGAGAGCTCCGCGAAAAGGTCGCTATCGCACCAAGCGCTGGTAAATATAAAGTATACATTATAGATGAAGTTCATATGCTCACCAAAGAAGCTTTTAATGCACTACTTAAGACTTTGGAAGAGCCGCCTGAGCATGCGATTTTCATTATGGCAACTACCGACGCTTATAAAGTGCCGGTCACGATTACATCTAGGGCGCAAACTTATACATTTAAGCTAGCCGACGAGAAGGTAATGTTTGATTTTTTGAAATCGGTAGTAGATAAAGAGAAAATCGCGATAGACGACGATGCGCTTACGGTGGTTGCAAGAAGAGGCGGCGGTTCGTTTAGGGATTCTTTAAGTCTGTTGGATCAAATTTCTACTTTATCGGAGCAAAAGATTACCAAAGATATGGTGGTGTCCGCGATGGGTTTGCCACAGGACGAAAGGATTAACGAGCTGCTTACTAAATATGCTGAGCATAATTTGGAAGAAATAAGTGTAACTTTGAAAGAGTTGCTGAATTCTGGTGTAAAAGCAGAGACTCTGACGGAAGAAATGATTTCCGCGATTATCACGAACCCCAAACCGGAATATCTGCCGCTACTTGCGAAATTGCCAGAAGTCAAAGCACCTTATGCTGAGGCGAAATTGTTGGTTGCGCTTACGTTAAACATGGCGAGTCCTTCTATCACTACTACGCGCACTAGCGTAGTAAGAGAAACCGTCCACCAAGTTGAACCGATTAAGCAAGCTGAGACTAATCATACCGAAAAATCACTCCAGGATGTCGCCTCGGTACAACAAACTACGGTGGCGATGGCCGCCCAGTCACCGGTGACGGATTTTAGTTGGGACAGCTTTGCTATGAAAGTACAAGAATTAAATGATGCAGTTTATTCGCAAATGATAAAGTGTGAATATGAATATTTAAATGGTAACCTAAAAATATATCCCAAACGCAAAGTAATCAAAAACATTCTTTCGCGTGAAAACAATAAGAAAATACTGTTCGAGGCGGTTGGCCCAAATGTAAAAATTACAATCTGCGACGAGAACGATACCCCTTCAAATAAGCAATCGGATAGTACTTTGGCAAAAATATCTGCTATAATGGGTGGGGAGGTAACAAGCGATGGAGGAGGAAACCCGTTCCAATAAGACTGGTGGGCGCATGATGCCACACGATGAGGTGGCGGAAAAGTCATTGCTCGGAGCTATTATTATCAATAATGAAATATTACCCGAAGTTTTGACAATTGTGCGACCGCGTGATTTTTATGAAAAGAGACATCAGATTATTTTTCAGGCAATCGTGGACTTATATGACCAACACAAACCAGTTGACCTTCTCACGCTAACCGCTGAGCTGAAATCTACAAAACAACTAAATACAATTGGCAAGGCTTCATATCTGGCGGAGCTATCGAATTTTGTGCCGGCGGCTTCTCATGCTAAAGCCTACGCCGATATCGTAGAACGAGCTTCGGTACGACGCCGATTGATTAATGCTGGCACCCAAATCGCAGAAAAAGCCTATGAAGACGATGCCGATGCCGGGAATCTAATTGGCGACGCGGAAAGAGAGTTATTTGAAGTTTCGGATAAAATCGTGAAGAGCGACTATGTGTCGATTGATGACTTGTTGGCTGATGCGTTTGATAGGATTGATGAACTGCATCGGAATAAAGGAGCGCTCCGGGGTCTCAAGACTGGTTTTCGTGATTTGGACAAAAAGACTGCTGGCTTTCAAAAAGGTGATTTGATTATTATTGGTGCGCGCCCGGCCATGGGTAAAACGACTTTTGCGCAAAATTTGACTTATAATATTGCCACTATCAACAAGAAGGGCGTATTGTTCTTTTCGATGGAGATGGCCGCGAATGAAATTATTGACCGCATGATTTCGGATGTATCTGGCGTAGATAACTGGAAGATGCGAACAGGCAATCTGACTGATGAGGAATTCCAGAAAATCGGCGACGCAATGGACGAGATGGATGGGCTACCGATTTATATTGACGACACGAGCTCTATGACTATTGTGGAGTTACGCAACAAAGCGAGACGTGCCATGCATGACCATGATATTGGGATTGTGGTAGTTGACTATTTGCAGTTGATTCAGGGCTCGGATAGATACAAGGGTAACCGCGTCCAAGAGGTTACGGAAATTTCGCGTGGTCTGAAGATATTAGCTAGGGAACTAGAAATTCCGGTGGTAGCTTTGGCACAGCTTTCCCGTAATGTGACAGGGCGAGACGATCCACGGCCGGTGCTATCGGATTTACGTGAGTCCGGTTCAATCGAGCAGGATGCCGACCTTGTGATGTTCCTACACCGTCCAGATTATTACAAACAAAACGACGACAACTACGAAGAGACTCATATTACTGAGCTACTGGTGGCCAAGCACCGTCATGGTGCCGTGGGTAAAATCGAACTTTATTTCCATCCAGAGTTACTACGTTTTATGTCACTCGACACTACGCGCGAAGAGTGATATAATACTTATGTGAAGAAAAAACCAATTACAAAACTTTTTTTGTACCGATACCGGTTTATTATTGGTTATGTATTACTTGGGTTGGCTTTTATTATTTTGCTGTTTACTCTACCTCTTTTCGCACAAAAGGGCTTATCCCAAGCTGAACTAGATTCCGCGACTTCCTCTTACTATCTTGGTAAGGATGGTATCCTGAGTGGTGACTTGGTGGACTTGCCATACCGTGTATTGCAGAAGTTTTCTATTATGATTTTCGGTTTGACTGCTTTCGCTATTAAACTTCCGAGTATTGTGATTGGCTTGATGCTCGGCTTCTTGTTGATACTTCTGCTGAACCGTTGGTTTAAGAATAATGTTTCTTTGCTTGCGTCGGGACTAGTGGTTCTTTCGACGCCGTTTTTGTTCTTAGCGGGTTCTGGGACGCCGTTAATCATGATAGTGTTTTGGCCCACGTTACTACTCTGGTTGGGTTCGAAAATCCAGGGCGAGAAGCGACCGAAACCAATGTATAGCTTCATCTTCGCCGTGGCGCTACTCGCCGCCATCTTTACGCCTTATATGTTATATTTTGCGGTCTTCTGTGTGATTTTTGTCCTGATACAACCGCACCTTCGATTTATTGTCAAAAACCTGCCCAAATTACCGTTGATATTGGTGGGACTCATCATCGTGTCTGGGATTGTGGCGCTAGGACTGAATGTGGTGCGCCGCCCAGACACGATTATGGCGTTATTGTTTGCGCCTGGTTTTGAACCCCAACACTTCTTTGGAAATATTGCGGCTGGATTTACGCCGGTGTTTTCTTGGCATAATAGCGTAGAAGGCACATTCTTGTCGCCGCTAATTAGCCTGCCGACATTTGCTTTGGCTTTGATTGGGTTGTTTTCTACCACCAAGGGATTTTTCGCTTCGCGTAATTCGATAGCTTCAATTTTAATCGTGTTCTGTATTGTCATTACAGGATTCAACCCAAATGCCGTCGTATTCTTCATTTTGCCAATTTCCATTTTGATTGCGCATGGCGTTAAGTATTTATTGGAGAAATGGTACGGTCTCTTTCCAGAGAACCCATATGCGCGAATTTCGGCCTTACTCCCGTTGACGGTTCTTTTCGCCATTATTATTATTCCTAGCTTGTTACAGTATATATATGGTTATCGTTACAACCCCAACGTCGCCGATAGCTTTAGTAATGATTTGGAAGTGATAAATGAAAATCTTACCAATGAAACCTTGCTAGTAAGTGATAATTATGATTTTTATAGGATTTTGTCGGAGAAATCGGATATTAAAGTTATCACTGAGCTTTCGGAACAAGTGGAGAACTTAGCAATTCTTAATAATCCAGAAAATAAGCCCGCAAACTACACGCTTTCACGCATAATCACCTCGCCGAGAAGAGATAATTCTGATATAATATATTTATACACATATACTGTAAAAGGAGAATAGTATGGGCCAAAAATTAGACCAAATGAAATTATTAAACCAACTACGCAAGGCACAAAAAGAGCTAAAGAATGAAATTGTCGAAGTGGAAGCTGGTGACGGTGCCGTGGTAGTTCAAATCAACGGCGAACTTAAAGTTAAAAAAGTCAAGATCGACCCAGAAAAGGTTGACTTAGATGACATCCACGAACTGGAACGCTGGATTGAAAACTGTATGCGCGATGGATTTGCTAAAGCACAAGAGATTGCTACCGACAAGATGAAGCCATTAATGGGTGGACTTTCCAATCTCGGTTTAGGCATGTAATTAACTAGGTTAGGTGCGAAATGTTGCCGAAGGCTTTGACTAATGTGATTGATGCGCTGGGCTCTTTGCCTGGCGTGGGTCCTCGAACCGCAGAGCGGTATGCCTACTATTTGTTTAAATCGAATTCCAAAATTGCTGAGGGCATAGCAGAAGCATTGGAACACCTACATACCGGTGTGAAATCTTGCCCGGTGACTTTCGCTTTGATGGATGCGGATGAGGATTTATCACCATTATATACAGATTCTGAGCGAGATAAGCAAGTCGTGATGGTAGTAGAAGAACCATTGGACATTTACGCAATGGAAGCTACACATGCATTCAAGGGCACTTATCATGTACTAGGTGGAGCGATTTCGCCAATCGATGGCGTGACACCGGAGCAATTACATATCGGCGAATTAATTAAGCGCGCCAATAACGATAATGTAAAAGAAGTTATTATCGCCACTAATCCATCTGTGGAGGGCGAATCTACAGCGCTTTATCTCGAAAAGATTTTACATGAACAGAATCCAGAGTTGAAACTAACCAGATTAGCGCGTGGATTGCCGCTTGGAGTTGACCTCTCCTATGCAGATCAAATTACATTAAGTGCGGCTTTAGAGAACAGGACACAGTTGTAATAATGCTTCGAAGCCAAGGGCGTAATATTTATAACTGTTCCAGTGCTTTGAAGTCTATTTTAGCTAATTTGGTCTTGGGGAGTTCTGGTAGGAAGCGGATTTCGCGGGGGATTTCGTATTTCGCGAGGTGTTTCCTGTAGATAATATTTAATTCTTTTCTGATGGCGCGCTCGGAGGCGTCTTTGACCGGGACGACAAAGACGACTACTTTCTCGCCACGCAGTTTATCCTCGCGACCCACGGCGGCACAGGCGGTGACTTTGCCACATTTCAAGGTGACGTCTTCAATGTTGGCCGGATAAATATTGTAGCCGTTCGAGATAATCATACGTTTCAGACGAGAGCGAAAATGAATGACGCCTTTCTCGTCAGCATAGCCAATATCACCTGTTCGAAGATATTTTTTGTTGCCAACTTTGATAAAGGCTTCGGCGGTTTCTTGGGGTTTGTTGAGGTAGCCTTTCATGACAGATAGCCCACGCACTAGGATTTCGCCATCTTCGCCTAGTTTGGCCGGTTTTTTGGTTTTAAGGTCCATAATTAGCACCTCGTTATCGGGGAGTGAATAGCCGATAGCATCTGGGTCTTCGGCGACCGACATGGGTGAGAAGATAAAACCGCCGGAGGCTTCAGTAAGACCATAGCCATTTTCAATTAGAGCCTTGGAGCCGTGAGCATGAAGGAAATCGTTAATTTTTTCTTTATTGCTCATACTAATCATGTCGCCACCGGAAACGACATATTTGACGGTTTTGAGTTCGTCTTTTTTGAATTTGATTTTGGTGAGATAGTCAAAAACCGTTGGCACGCCAACTAAGATGTTGACTTTATATTTTGTGATGTAGCTTTTGAATTTCTTTGGATTAAACTGAGGAATCAGGAAAGAACGGGCACCAAAGTATAGTGGCATATGAATGCAACAGCCCAATCCGAAAGCGTGAAAATTGGGCAAGAAGGCCATGAAGGAGGCCTCTGGTTTGAAGAGTTCTGGGACTAAATATTTGGCGCCGAGCGCTTGAGCGTTAAAATTGAGATTGGAAAGA
>JAUMXR010000024.1:0-8949 GCA_030528995.1 Candidatus Saccharimonadota bacterium
CAGCTTGCAAATTCTTAAAGAACTATATGAATTCTGGCACCTCGGACAATATTACCACAAATACTTTCCAGGATCCAGATGGTACATATTACAAAATGGATATTAAACGTTTGGGCAATAATGAGACTTATGAATATAGTGGAACCGCCATGGACCACACAGTACATATTCTCGTTAGCGCAAAGTGTAATGGTGAAAAAGCCGAACATGATACCGCTCGTCATTTCGCCATCATCTATCGTCTCGAAGGCGCTGGTACTTATTGTATCGACGATCAATAGAATTACTGCTAATCAATCACCCCTCCTTTCAAGGAGGGGTTTTTGTTCATGGCTACACTTTGCCTCACATAACTATTGTATCAAGACCACTGACGTAATCACGATAGCAGCTCTATGTATTTCCGCAATAAATCCCAGCCCCCTCCAACCGATACAGTACTGCCACATTTCGCGGATTAGAGGTTTTTATAGCTTCACTCCCTTTGCACACTGCTTGTTTGACCACGACCACCACATGGTTGGCTGGACCTGTATTAAACGGGAAACTAGAGCTATAAAGCTGCTCCAACACGCCATTATTGCAAGCGGCGTCAACTGCTACATCATCTCCTTCGGATCTTCCACACGATACTATTGCTAAATTATTGCTAGTGCCATCTGGGTCCGTAAAATTATCCCTCAGATAGTCGTTATAAAACCCTTGCCAACTTGTTCTATTCACATTGTCAGTTACTCCGGCATAAGCGTAAAAAGTAGCATACCCATTGTTAGATGCTTCTGGCAAAGCCCCACGGTTATTCGTTTGATATTTCTTCAACTGCTCCAAGAATGTCATCGCCATCTCTCGTCTCTGCGCATCTCTCTGCCCCCTCTGTAGGGAAGGGAGCGCTACAAATACCATTAAGAAAATCAGCCCAGCAATCGCCAAGACTAGCGATACCTCTATTATCGTAAACCCCCTTTTGGTTTTCACATCACCCTTTTTCATATTTCTCCTTATGCTTAATTATAGTCAAAAACCACATAAAACACAATAGCTTATGATAAAATAAAACTATGCAAATTCTATTCTTTGTGCTGTTACTTGTCGTCGGCGCCTGTTTTGGTTCTTTTCTTTGTTGTCAGGCCCGCCGCTTGCATCACAAGACTACAAATAAACATGCCAAACCTCTTGGCAATCGTTCCGTCTGTTTGAAATGCCACTACCAACTCAAATGGTACGACAATATCCCTATTATTTCATGGCTATTCCTCCGTGGCCGCTGCCGCAAATGTCATACCAAAATCGGCCTCGCCGAACCACTCGCCGAACTTGGCCTTGGGGTAGCCTTCCTTCTCATTGGTACTACCATTGACCCACTTACCGCAACTCTTTGGTCGTGGGTATTATTCGCTATTGCATTATTATTTATGCTTGTCATTGGCTTCCTCGCCGTCTATGACGGTCTTTATGGCGAACTCCCCACTAAGTATTTAGTTCTAGCCATTATAGTGGCATTCGTCCATCTCGCCGTCAGGGAAGCAAGCCTCATTGCTCAAGTCGGTTTTGCTCCAGCGCTCATTACCAATCCACTTCTTGCCGTCCTAATTCTAGGCGGCCTTTATTGCGCCCTCTACTATATCTCCAAAGGCAAATGGGTCGGCGATGGCGACTGGCTCCTTGCTACCGCTCTCGCCATCGTTCTATTCTATCCGTTTGTTTCACTAGTTGCTTTATTCCTAGCTAACCTCCTTGCTAGTGCCATCATGGCGCCCTTCGTCATTCTCCGCAAAAACCATCGTATCTACTTTGGTCCCTTCCTCGTAGCCACTTTTATCATAGCCTACAGCCTTGCGGATTTATTGCTCACTGTGATATAATAAACTTATGTTTAAAAAAGGCGATACCCTCATTGAAGTAATGCTTGCAGTAGGGATTTTTTCGATGGTCGCTGTAGCCGTAGTGGCCGTCATGAGCAATGGCACTGCCGGTGCCCAGACCGCCCTCGAAACCACTCTTACTCGTGAAGAAATTGATGCCCAAGCCGAAGCTCTACGCTTTATTCAGTCCTCTTATATCGCCGACAAAGATACCGGGGACGATCGGTTTGCCAAGCTGTGGCAAGCCATTACTAAGAACGCCAATTCCTTAAATGACGCCAACGAAGAAAAGATAGTTCAATATTCACCAAGCAGCTGTTCAGATTTATATACCAAAACCGCCGAGACCTTTGACGATATTTTTGACCAAAACGCTTTCGTGATTAACACGCACTGGCTTGGTGATTTTACCAGCGCCGCAACTACCGTCAATGACGATACTCTCGGCAAAGTAGTTATTTCCGCCAACAGCAAAGGAGACAAATTCGCGGCAGCTTCAACCTATCCGAGACTTGTTTTTGGCAACAGCACAGACAACACCGACAACGACTCGCTTCTTGAAACCAACTCCAATTCCAACCTTTTCAGGGCCGAAGGCATTTACATCGTGGCTGTCAAAGATAGGGATACCACTCACATCGTTTCAGAGAATAGCCCCTCTGGCGCGAAACAGCCCGCTTTCTACGACTTCTATATTCGCACTTGTTGGTATGGTCTTGGTGACCAAACTCCCTCTACTATCTCCACTGTCATTCGGCTTTATGACCCGTCCGTTATTACCACGCCGAGCACTAATCCTTAAGTAGTTTCTGAATGGAATTTATCGTGTATCTCCTTGAGATGCACATCCGTCACGTGCGTGTAAATCTGTGTGGTCGAAATATCTGCATGCCCTAGCATCGACTGTACGCTCCTAATATCCGCCCCGTTCATCAGTAAATCCGTCGCAAACGAATGTCTCAAAGTGTGTGGCGACACGTGTTTTGTAATCCCTGCTAGTCTCGCGTATTTTTCTACGATACGTTCTACACTTCTTGCCGTCATCCGTCGGTAGTCGCCCGAAGTATCCGCAGTTTGTTTGTTTCGTGAGTTATTCAAAAACAGCGCCGGCAGGGAATCAGTCCTCGCATCCAAATAATCCTGCACTCTATCCGCCGCTGACTGCGAGATAAAAATTGGCCGGTCTTTCGACCCTTTTCCTCGCACCATGAATTCTCGCCTCTCCAGGTTAATCGAATCCCTATTCAGCCCCACCAATTCCGATACCCGAAGCCCTCCCGAATACAGTAGCTCGATAATCGCCCGGTCTCTTAGTCCCGACTCTGTAGACAAATCAATCTGTTCCAGCATCTCTTCTACTTCGTCAAAATGCAAGAACGTCACTTGCTTTCTAACCACCCGTGGCAACTCCACCAGGGAAGGATCAAGCGATTTAATCTCTCGCTTTGCCAAATACTTTAGGAACCCCCGCAGGGCAATCAAATGATACGCCTGCGTAATCACCTTTAAATCATCTCTGCCATTTTCTGATCCCACCCGGTTCAATTTTAGCCGATACTTCCGAAGTAGCTCCTTTGTAATATCGCTTGGCTTCATCTCGTCCTTGTTTAGAATTTCTAGTGAAATCTCTACAAATCGTTCCAAGTACAATCGGTAATTATCCACCGTCTTTTTGCTTCGCCCAGCCTCTACCTCCAGGTGTTCCAAGAAGTCGTTTATCGCATCATAAATATCCATACCACCATTATAGCACTAAAGAAGTAGCGCCTCCAGGCGCTACTTTTATCGGCAATATCTCAAGCTACTTACACAACTTATACGTATCGCGTATAATCATCACTTCTTCGTTCGTCGGTTCTACGTATACCGGCACCGTCGAATCCTCTGCGGTAATAATCCCACTAGTAATCTCTTTGAAGCTCGCAATTGCATCGTTCACTTCGCGGTTAATCTTAATTCCAAGCGGGGCAAGACCTTTAATGATTGATTCACGGGTTTCCGCGCCATTCTCTAGCACGCCAGCCGTAAACACAATAGCATCCACTTCGCCACCTAGCTCCAAATAGTACTCTGCGATGTACCGGTCAATTCGATCCACGTACATATCAAGTGCTAAGCGCGCGTTCTCGTCACCCTCCGCAATTGCTTTTTCGACATCACGGTTGTCATTGAATCCGCAGACACCCTTCAGCCCCGACTTTTTGTTCAAAGCATCATCGATCGCGTCATAGGTCATTCCAGCTTCGTCAATCATATATTTAATGATAGAAGGGTCAATCGAGCCAGACCGTGTCCCCATCATAAGACCATCCAAAGGCGTCAGCCCCATCGTAGTATCGTAACTTTTACCATCCTTCACGGCTGTAATTGAAGCCCCAGAACCTACGTGACAAATAATCAAATTAATCTTTTCCTTGCCAAGCTTTTTCTGCATTGTTTCAGTAATATATTTATGGCTCGTGCCATGGAAACCATATTTTCGCACACCATATTTCTCATACCACTCCATTGGCACCGGATACATATACTGCACCTTCGGGATAGTCTGGTGAAATGCCGTATCAAACACTGCCACTTGTACCGCATCTGGTAAGGCCTTCTGCATAGCCTTAATCCCAGCAATATTCCCAGGGTGGTGTAAAGGCGCAAATTTTGAGAATTCTTTAATATCCTTCATCACCTCATCGTCAATTACTACAGACTTGGAATACTTTTCGCCACCGTGTACAGCCCGATGACCGACCCCACGAATCTCGCTCAGCTCCTTTACTGCGCCATAATTAATCAGCTCCTCTAGCATAATCTTAACCGCATCGGTATGGTTTTTAATCGGCTTCGCGACCTCGGTCTTCTTGCCTTCGTGCTTGATAGTATAAAAACTGTCTTCCGCCCCAATTTTTTCAACATAACCACCAATGATGGCTATTTCTGCTGGCATATCATAAAGTTGAAATTTTAAAGATGACGAACCAGCGTTAACGCATAATACTTTCATTTTAACTCCTGTTTATTGCTATATATTATACCACGAAAAATAATGTTTAGGCTAACCCAACTGTTCGACTCCCGCATGAGCTTTTCACCACATGTAATGTTTTTAATTCTCTAATAATAAACTTGACAATAAATATAATATAACTATAATATAATTATGATACGTTTTGAATGGGATAAGCTAAAGAACCGTATTAATACTCGTAAACACGGCGTTTCTTTTGAAGAGGCTTCTACGGTATTTTATGATGCAAATGCTATTCTCTTTGACGATCCAAGTCATTCGTATCATCTCAGCGAGGAAGGCCACCAAACGTGAGGAGGAAACATATAACGGCCAAGGAGGATTATTAAAATGAAAAAAGAATACAATATTGAGGGGTTGAACCCTCGCAAAAACCCTTACAGCAACCGACTTAAAAAACAGGTTACTATTAATATTGACAACGACACAATCGATTATTTTAAATCTCAATCCGAAAAATCTGGTTTGCCATATCAAACTCTCATCAACCTTTATTTAGCAGATTGCGCTGCGAAGCAACGCGAACTAGATTTAACGTGGCGCTAAAGCACCTTTCCCAAAAACTCTTTCACTCTCGGCGTTTTCGGGTGTTCAAAAAACTCTTCCGGCGTCCCTTCTTCGATAATCCGCCCTTTGTCGATAAACACAATTCTGGTCGCAATCTCTCTTGCAAAACTCATCTCGTGCGTCACAATCATAATTGTCATTCCTCGGTCTGCTAACTCCCGAATCAAAGATAACACATCGCCAATGGATTCCGGATCCAGCGCCGAAGTCGGCTCGTCAAACAGCAGCACCTCAGGATTTAGCATCATCGCTCGCACAATCGCCACTCGCTGTTTCTGCCCACCCGACAGGGAAGCAGGATAAGCTGTTGCTTTCCCAGGAAGCCCAATATGCCGCAAAAGTTCCATGGCTCGCTTTTCCGCTTCAGCACGTTTCATCAGCTTCAGTTTCACCGGTGCCAGAGTTAAGTTATCCATCACAGTCATATTTGAAATCAAGTTAAAATGTTGGAACACCATCCCGATATTCCGTCGTATCCGTCGGATATTTTTCTCCGTCACCACCTCGCCGTCAAACATAATTTCACCTGAAGTCGGTTCCTCCATCCAATTGATACAGCGTAGGAACGTGGATTTACCCGACCCCGACGGCCCAAGCACTACCACTCGCTCGCCTTCTCTTAGTTCAAAATTAATCCCATTGAGCACCTTGTTCTTGCCGAACGTCTTTCGTAAATTCCGAATCACCAAATCAGTTTCTTTGTTTTCCATCTATTTCTCCGCCCTGAGGTCACTTCGCCTTAAACTCTTTTCAATCCGTTTCACGATAAAGGTTATCAGATAAATCGTTGCCAGGTAGAACAGCGCCGCCACAAACATCGGCACGATATAACTCGCCATATTTTGCCCCGAACCAATATCTTTCGCCGCCATATTAAGATCATACATCCCGACCATCGAGACGATTGCTGTCTCCTTGATCACCGTAATCACCTCATTTCCAAGCGCCGGGATGATATTTTTTATCGCCTGTGGAGCCACAATTTTCATAAAAATCGTCCATCGTGACAATCCCAACGCCAACCCCGCCTCAGTTTGGCCCGAATCCACCGACAAAATCCCACCCCTAATCACCTCCGCCGTGTATGCCGCCGAATTCAACCCGAACGCTAGTATAGCCGTAATAATACTCGGGAATCCCTTAATTGCGAAAATCACAAAGAACATAATAAATAACTGTAACGCCATCGGTGTCCCTCTAATTATTCCGACATACAGCCGGCAAATAAACTTCGGTACCGTCATCCACTTCGATGGTTTCGCCGTATCTACCAACGCAATTACCGTGCCTAAAAGTATCCCAATCAGTAGCGCGAAATACGAAATTTGTAATGTCAACAAGAACCCATGTAATAGGGAATCAATATATTCCGGCGTGCTAAATAATTCTCCAATTTTAGTGAAAAAGTTATTCATTGGACAACCCCATATACTTTAATACCAATCGGTCGATTTCAGTCTCTCCCTCGTCATTTTCGGTCATCATCTCCGCGAGCACTTCATTGAATGCTTCAAGCAACTCCGTTTTATCCTTGTTCACCGCAATCGCATACGACTCCTCTACCGGTTCGTCTTCCTCACGTGTCACCCCAGAGTAATATAGTGGTAACGCCATCAGCCCAGGATTCTTTTCTACGATAAACTTTGCTGCCAACTCATCCGCCACTGCATAATCAATAATATGAGCTTTAATCGCATCCGCCGCAAGCTGATGTGAATCAATACCCTTTAAGACTGTCCCTGTGCCCGTCAAGACTCCATTTTCAATCTCATCCTCGATAAACAAATAACCCGTGCTTCCAATCTGCGAACCCAGTCGCGACCCAGCCAGTGCCTCCCACACTACGTGGTCATCCCTTAGTGACGGTGGCATTTCACTGCTATATATTACATATTGGACAGAGTTATAATAGGGAATCGTGAAATTCACCTTTTCCGACCTCGCCGGTGTGATAGTGAGACCTGCTGCCCCAGCATCGGCAATCCTCCCCGCTTCCACATTATCAATAATCACATCAAATTCCACATTTTTGATTTGGATAGTTTTATTTATCTTCGCCGCCACCCGATTTACAATCTCTACATCTACCCCCACAATTTCGCGATTTTCATAAAACTCAAACGGCGCAAAAGGCACATTCGTTTCCACCACATAATCCGCTCCCTTTTCTCCGTCAATCGACCACCATACACTCACCCCCATTCCGACCGTCACCAACAAGAAAGCCAGTATATATAGTACATGTTTAACCTTATGCATAATCTTATTATAACACCAAAATCAGATTATGGTATAATATACTATATGGTCCGGTAGCTCAATGGATAGAGCAATTCCGTCCTAAGGAAGAGGTTGTGCGTTCGACTCGCACCCGGATCACCATAAATAAAAATAAGACCCTTTGGGTCTAATTTTTATTTAAGATTCAGGTGCGAGGCGAACCATCGTTCGCTCTTTCAAGGAAATGAGAGTATAAGAATAATTTATTATTCTTATACCGAATGACGCAGAAAGATGAGGTTTTGCATTGCAAAACCTCCCTCGCACCAATATGATATAATATAAGTATGTTTAAGAAGCAAGCAGACAACAAAACAGAGCAGGAAAAGGTCGACGAGCGTCGCGAAGAAATTCTCAGCCAAGGCCGCAAATTCAAATATCCTCTTCAATGGACTCGTCACCGTATCGTTGTCAGTACAATCCTGATAGCTGTGGTGGTTTTAGCCTTAATCATTGCCGGTGGTTGGTTGGCTCTTTATCGTCTCGGCATGACTAGCGATTTGCTCTTTAAGACTACCGAGATTATCCCAATCCCAGTCGCCAATGTTGATGGTGCCGACACCCGTTTTTCTGATTACCTGATGTTCTACCGTAGCAGTATGACCTCCATCGAGCGCCAATCTGGCAGCCAGTTTGATAGCGAATCACTCAAATCTCTCGAAAGGGAATACAAACGCTCGGCCTTGACCGAAGCTGAGGATTATACCTATGCCATCAAACTTGCTGAAGAACTTGACGTGACTGTCACCGACGAGGAAGTTCAAAAAGAATTCGAACGCCACCTAAAAATCGGCGGCATTGATCGCTCCGAGGAAAGCTTCGTCAAGATTATCGAAGACAATTTCGGCCTCACCAAATCCGAATACGAGCGCATGCTCTATTTGACTCTCATGAAAGCCAAGGTCTCTATTGCTATCGACGAAAATGCCAACAAAATCGCCGCCAAAGTCGAAAACCTCCTTGCTTCCAACGGCAACAATTTTTCCGCAGTCGCCGAATCGATGGGCGATCAAATTATTTATGAGGAAACCGGCGGTCTTGTTGATAGTAAAAATATTGATGGCGGCCGCGCTACCGAAGCTATGCGCCTAGAGCCCAATCAAAGCAGTGGCAAATTTGTCTCCATGAATGGCGACAGCTACTATTTTGTCAAACTCGTCAAAAAAACCGACTCCGAAGTCAATTTCGTTTCCATCAAAATCCCCTTCACTGAATTTGACC
>JAUMXR010000024.1:8959-11847 GCA_030528995.1 Candidatus Saccharimonadota bacterium
ATCACCGACCCCAATCTTGTCGAAGCCGTCATCGACGAACCCGCCGAATAACCCACTCGTTTTATAATTCTTATGCTATAATAAATAGTATGAGTAAGGACCATATATTATTATTTAGTGTCGCCACCACCACACTTTTGGTTGGCGCGGTTTTATCATCAACTAATGTTACCGCCGACACCGATGTCGTAGATACCATGGCTCTCGGCGTCCCTCAGTCTTGTACTATGAGTGGTACTGGTATGAATTCCCATACCGATGAAATCGAGAATGGTACCTACTCTTCAGACATCGGCACCACCACCCTTCACGTCTTCTGCAATGACAATGCCGGTTTTGCTATCTACGCGGTAGGTTACACTGATAATGAATTTGGTAAAAACGTCCTCACTAATTCTACATTAGGCAGTACTTATGATATCATTACTGGCACTGCGGATTCAGGCAACACGTCTAACTGGGCAATGAAACTTGCTATTAATCAAGATTCTGGCGATACTACTGGCACTAATGCCTTCGCCCTAGATAATAACTTTGGTGGTTATCACAATGTTCCATCTACTTACACCAAAGTCGCTCACAAAAACACCTCTACCGACATGACTAATACTACCGGTGGTGTTAAGCTCACCACCACCTATGCCGTCCTCATCTCCGCCAACCAACCCGCCGGCACCTACACTGGTCAAGTCAAATACACCCTTGTCCATCCAGCTAGTGAAGAACCTCTCCAACCTCAACCGTCTACAGCTGGTTGCATTAACTACTTCGCCAATGCATCTAGCGCTGTAGGTACGATGGGCTGCCAGTCAGCTTCGGATGGTGCTAGCGTGGAACTTCTTGCTTCCAACTTCTCTAGGACTGGCTATGGCTTCGCGGGGTGGAGTGACTCTTATGATTATGCTACAAATTCATCTGCTCACTTCTACGGTCCACAAGAAACCATCACTGTGCCTACTGGCACTACGGCTAATGGTTTAAGTCTTTATGCAGTTTGGGTAAAATCCGCTGGTAGTATTCAAAGCTGGAATGGTTGTTCCTCACTGACCGCGGCAAATCAAGCTACTAATATCTTTAGCCAGAGTATCACGGCTCTGACTGACCAAAGAGACAGCCAAACTTATGCCGTAGCAAAGCTCGCAGACGGACAATGTTGGATGATTGAAAACTTAAGGCTAGAAAGCACCAACAGTGACAACAGTACCGGTGCCCTTGCCCAAGGCTATGGCACAAGTTCTACTTACGGTAATTTCTCTGGCCTCGCCGATGCAGAATCTACCAACTTCTCCACTACTACCGCTAATAGCCTCTACTATTCTGGTACTCAAAGTGGTGATGCTAGTATAGATATCGGTACTACAAATTCCCCAGTCTACCGTATGCCACGCTATAATAACACCAATACCTCCGCTCGTGCATCTTCGCCAACTGCAAATACTCGGGCGATGTATAGCTATGGTAATTATTACACTTGGCATGCGGCGATTGCAGACCTTACTTATAACGGCACTAATAATAATTCCACTACTGGTACTTCGCTCTGCCCAACTGGTTGGCACTTACCAACAGGCGGTATGGCCTATGCCTCTGGTAATACTAGTGGTGTAAATGTAACCGGCGATGCTAGCACCTTCCGTGAATTCTATAATCTAGGTTATGATATTATGGGTAGCACTACTACGGCTTACGAGGATACTCCTAATAGTGGTTACGCTTATTATTCTAGTAACACGACCAATTCAAACGGTGACACTGCCACTAAAGCCTTTAGGAAATTTCCCAATAACTTCCTCTACTCTGGCCGCTTCAATACGTCGTCTGCTGGCAATAGGGGCAGCTACGGCCTCTATTGGTCGTCTACTGCGCTCAGTGGCGACGATTCGTACCGTCTGTACCTGTCTAGCTCGTATGTGGCCCCAGGTACGAGTTACAACTATAAGTACTACGGCTACTCTATTAGGTGCGTCAGCGGTTCCTAGCGCTAAGCCAAAGCCTCTCCCCCTGTTAGTTTGCCGTTTATGGTTGTTCCGCTCTGGGAAAAAGAAACCCAGGGCGGGCCGGGCGGGTCCATCTTTGCACCACTGCCCGTCCCCGCCACCTACAACCCCCTCAAATGCCCCAAAATCAACCCCCCCACATTATAAACGCATGACCGGAAGAGCGACCGGAAGAGCCAGAAAAAGAATTTGCCAGTCTTGTATTGACAAGTAATACAATTTAGCATACAATAGTATTATGCGTAAAAGTATTGATGGCATAATTGTTGAGTGGGACGCCAAAAAGAACAATTCAAACATCAAGAAGCATAAGCTTAGCTTTGAGACTGCATCTTTAGTTTTTGCAGACATCAATAGAGTAGAGCTATTTGATTTTATGCATAGTAAAAAAGAATATCGGTATATTGTGATAGGGCTTGTAAATGATCTTATCACTGTCATATATACTGAGAGGAAAGAAGCATTAAGGATAATATCCGCTAGGATTGCGACGGCAACGGAAAGGGAAATATACTATGTCAAAAATAATCAGAAAAATCGTTAAACCAGGCGACAAGCCTACAAAAGCACAGATTAAGGAAATTGAATCGGCTTCTCGGGCTCCTATTACTTTTGATGAAAATAGCCCAGAGTTTACTTATGAAGAAATGCTAGAAATGATTAAAATGGCTAAAAAAACGGAAGATAACCATAGGAAAGAGATAGTAACTTTGCGCCTTTCTCCCTCTGCAATAAAGAAAGCCAAAGCCGTCGGTAAAGGCTATACTGGATTCTTGAGCCGTCTAATTGAAAATGCCCTGAACGACAAAGATCTTGTTTCGCGAAGCCTATAAATTTGGTGCGGGTACAGGGAGTCGGACCCTGATCTCATCCTTGGGAAGGATACATAAT
>JAUMXR010000025.1 GCA_030528995.1 Candidatus Saccharimonadota bacterium
TCCTGGGGAGCAACGGCGGAGTTGGCCGCCGCTGAACAAGAGCTCTATAAGACGTTAACGCGACCCCCAGGAAGACCATAATAGTACGACGACCAGAAACAGTCGCTCTGGCACTCTGTTCATCAGAGAGCGATGCAGGACTAGCGAGACCTGCCGCGCTATCTAAAGTGCCCATGTTTGGTGGATTCCTTGGCAGGTTCTTCTAAAACCAGCTCCCAAGTTCGATTCTTGGCATGGGTACCACTAAAAATCCCCCCTCCAACCCTCTAAGTTGGTCCGAGGGGATTTTTAATGCAGTTGGATATAGATGGTGCCGGAAGTAGAACGGATGGTTTTGCTTCGCTCGAAATATGGGAGGTAGGCCAGTTCTTTTGCTTCGCAAAAGAACAACGTCAGGCGTCGCCTCGGAAGAAAAAACTAGAGGTAGGTCGGATGGTTTTGCTTTGCAAAACCATCGCCTGTCTGCCTCACTCGAAATATCTAGAATAAATTCTAGATATTTTCTCGTTTCGTTGACAGGGCGAACCTAACGATTCGCGACCTACCACCAGAATTATTAAAATAAAATAAGCCCTAAAGGGCTTCTTTTATTTTAATGGTGCTGGAAGTAGGACTCGAACCTACGAAGCCCGAAGGCGAGAGATTTACAGTCTCTTGTCATTGCCACTAGACGATTCCAGCAACAATATTATTATATCAAAATACTATCAAAAATCAACATTAAATCCGTTTTCGACCAACATGTGATTTAATCACGCGAGGTGCAGATTTGGAAGGTGTTTTTGAGACCAAACCACGCACACCGCCGCGCGTGCGAACGGAAGTACCCACTTTTTCAGTTTTTACGCTCCTCTTCGGTGTCATATTACGACGCATCCGCTCCAACGCACGACGACGCTTTGCTTCATTATCACGCGTGATTTGCGTTTCAATACGCGCCGAAGTGGCCGTCGCAGCTTCCGTATCACCATTGTTTTCGTAAATAGCCAATATTTCGCGCAGGGTTGTCACTTTAGGATCAAGTTCATAAGCATTCTCGAGCGCATCAACCGCCTTCTTGGTCCTACCTAATTTTTCTTCAGCCTTCGCAAGCGCAATATATCTTGCCGGCACATCACCCTCAAGCTCAATCGCCTGGTTAAACGCCATCGCTGCCTTTTCGTAAGCACCAGTCTCCAAGTAAATCAATCCAACATTATGAATAGATGCTGGGTTATTATCAAGAGACTGCGCAATCTCAAAACACTCTACGGCCTCATCATATTTTTTACTTTTCGCATACAAAATTCCCAAACGGTTATATGCTGCAGCATTTTTTTCATCAAATTTCAAAATCGTTAGCAGAGCCTTCTCAGCTCGAAAAGGTTTACGCTCCTTCATGGCGGTCTGAGCAATCTGCCAGAGCTTCTTCATCTGATTATTATACTTGGGTGATTTTTCTTCTTTCTTTTCTCGCTTGGTTTCCAAAGGAAAGAAAAAACAAAGGTAGACTAAGAAAAACATAATCACAAAAATTGCAATCATAATCTTATTATATCAAATTAGCCACAATTTGCAATTTTATGTGGCCATTCCTTGCTAATGCCTCATATACCGCCAAGAACTTAGGCAACTTCTGCAAAAATATCGGTTTACCAGTAATGAAGTAAGATTTATAGAGCATTTCAATCGAGACCCCTATCACTTCTAACGCATAGGAACGCACTCCGTCTTTCTTCCGAGCAATTTCTTCGGCTAGTCCAACTAGCTCTGCCGGTTTTGCCACCATCAACCTTTTAGCCAAATCCTTTGTTTTATCCGAGGCTTCAATCCCCCCATCAACTCGAAAACCCGTCTTCAAAAAATAAATCTTCGCCCGACTCAAAATGGTAGGAAGCAACATCGACGGTTTAGCAGTCACCAGAATAAAATGCACTTTCTCTCCCGGCTCTTCCAATTTTTTCAGAAACGCATTCGCCGCCGCCTCACCCAACATTTCCGCTGGTCGAATCAGGACAAAGCATTCGCCAGTTTGTTTCGTGCTCACTCGCTGTATCGTATTTCTGACCTGTTCTATCGTGATGACAGTCTTATCTTCTGGCGTCAGAACAATCGCATTTTTTATTTCAATAGCCATCTTATCTGGCACCACAAAAATCGTCGTACCGCTTTTGCTCGCAATTTTCTCAATATCGGCTATATCCTCAAAATACATTTAAGCCTCTACTAGCTTATCAAAACATTGTGGTCTACGCACCCGAAAAACTCGCCTATCTCCACCCGGCAAAGTTATTTCAAGCTCACCAGCGTGTAAATATAACCTGTCAGCTTCGCCATCGCCGTAAACCACATCCCCCACAATTGGATGGCCCAGATATTTCATGTGTACTCTAAGCTGATGGGTACGCCCGGTCGTCGGACGCAGTTCCACCAAGGAACGCTGACCATTGGTCTTCAAAAGTCGCAAGAACGTCTCGGACTCTTTCCCGTTCGCATCAACCCGAAAGGTCGTCGGGCGTTTCTTATCTCGAATCAAAGGCAAATCAATCCGCATCTGCTCGTATTTTGGCTGCCCCTCAATCACAGCATAGTAGGTCTTATGCACCGTTCTCCGCTGAAACTGGTTCTTAAGATACTTCAGCACTGTCTCATTTTTAGCTAATATCATCACGCCGGAAGTATCCCTGTCTAACCGATGAGCAACCAAGCCATAATCCGCCAAAGTTTTTTCCGGACAATATTCCCCCTTTGCCTCAGACAATAGACCCGAAGGTTTGTTTACTACCAAAACATTGTCATCTTCATAGATAATCTTTACGTCTACATCAGCATTCTTTAGCTTCTCTGGCACCACTAAGTCAATCTTCACATCCCTAATGAATTTCGCATTCGGCTTCGTCACTAACTCGCCATCGACCTTCACGAAACCACTCTCGATAAATTTCTGCAAAGTCGAACGATTGTAGCTCTTATAAATCTCTCGCATCAAAACATCAAGCCTAATCTTTTCAACCGGCGTCTCGGCCTCGCCCAAAGTCTTGTCACCGTTTATTACGCGTGACATCTCTGGCTTACTAAATTTCTTCCCTGTTCTAATCATATCAAAATTATACCATATCTTGACAAACTAAACAATTATGTTAAAATATAGCAAAGGTGGGAGCAGTTTTACAAGGAGGTGAATGGGATGATTTTGACAGAAGAACAGAAAACGGAAATCGCATTAATCCGACAGAAATACGATAAGTCCAAACCAAACGACACAGAAAAAATGTTTACTTTTATCCGAGGGTTCTGTAGCGACAAACACAACCCGAAACCCGAGACCATGCGCGCGCTAGGTTACGCACGCAGGAAGCATCACGGACAATTCCGCGACAATGGCGAACCTTATATTGTCCACCCATTGTCGATGGCCAACTTTGCTATCGGGCTCGGATTAACTGACGATAATCTACTAGCAGTTATATTATTGCACGACATTTGTGAAGATACTTACACGAGTGTAAACGAACTACCAGTAAATGACACGGTGAGGCATGGCGTCAAGTATATGACAATCCAGGAACTCCCCGGTGAGGATAAATATGAGACCAAACGCCGGTATTTCTGGTCACTGCTAGAAGATAAGAACGCTTTAATCTGTAAAGCCATTGACCGTTATAGCAATCTAAGTACTATGGCTGGAGTTTTCGACGAAGAACGCATCAAAAAGAACTTACGAGAAACGCATGAATTACTCATGCCAGTTCTGAAAGAAGCCAAAGAGTCTTATCCAGAATATGCGAATGAACTTTATATTCTGCGAAACATTATTCGAAATCTCTATGTTAATCTAGCCATTATGTTGGGTGAAGATCTTTTTAATGAAAAAACACCAAATCAAACCTAATCCCACCTCTGCCCCGATTCCTACCGGGGCTTTTTTATCTCAAACCAACTGCTTTTTGAACTTCGAATAGTTTCTTGGTTGCGATATCATTAGCATACTTCTCGCCAGACTCAAACAATTCGAATACCATTTTGTCATCAATAGTCTCAAGATGTGCCTGAAAATCCGCGAGCATCGTGCTTACAGACGACGCAACTTTTTTCTTCAGCTCGCCATACCTAGTCTCTCCCGCCCAAGTCGAAATCACGTCTTGAAGCGGTGTATCAGTTACAAGCGCCTCAATTGTCAACAGATTCGAAATTCCCGGCTGGTTGAACATATCAAACTTCACTTTGCCCAACGAATCAGTTGTAGCGCTCATGATTTTCTTAGCTGCTTTTTCCGGTGCATCATCTAACATGATTTTAGAATTCTCTGCCAAAGTAGACTTGCTCATCTTTTTCTCTGGATTCAATAAATCACGAATCCTAATTCCGTCATCGATACCCATAAATTTCACCTGCTCGTCAGTTTTTACCGGCACTACAAATATCTCACCATATTTATTATTAAATCTGGTCGCCAAGTTTCGCGTCAGTTCGATGTGCTGGAATTGATCTTCGCCAATTGGCACATATTCAGCTGAATATAGCAAAATATCCGCCGCCATCAAAACCGGATAATCAAAAATTCCAACATTACACGATTCCCTACCTTCGCTTTTTTCTTTGTACTGCGTCATCCTGCTAGTTTCACCCATAGTAGCAACACAATTCAAAATCCAACAAAGCTCCGAATGCGCTGGCACGTATGATTGACGATAAATATGCACGTTATCATTCACCTCCAACCCAGCTGCTAGATAATACTTAATCGTTCGCACGATATTTTGTTGCAAATTACCATCAATATCCGCAATAATCGAATGTAAATCTGGCACAAATATATTCACATTCATTTCTTTTGAGTGTTTGTTGGCAAGGCGAACCATCGGCAGTAAAGCACCAAGATAATTGCCAAGTGTAAGTTCGGAATTTGCCCGAATACCAGTTAAAATCGTTTTCATACTTTTATTTTAGCATACAATGTGCTAAAATAAAAACATGGGGTGTTAGCTCATTTGGTAGAGCGCTTCCATGGCATGGAAGAGGTGAGGAGTTCGAGCCTCCTACACTCCACCACAAAATAAGGAAAGAGCCGAAGGCTCTTTATTTATTTTGTGGCAAAGTAGGGGCGAGAACTCCGTAGGAGTTCGCCCGCAGTAGGAGCCGAGCAAGAATCCAGAATTTATTCTGGATTCTTCGAGGCGACGACCTGCGAGAAGGTTTTTCGCAAAGCGAAAAACCTAACGCCTCCTAAACTTCGACGTAACTCATTAAGCCACAAGTGACTTATTTTATAAAATGTGTGTAACAAAACTAATACTTTGGGCTATAAAAATGAAGAAAACTAGGTACTAGCAACACAGCGAATAGCCCAACCATCATATTTATGGCTAAAATTCGTGGATGAATAGACATAAGACGAACCTAGAAACAAACCGTAAGCATCATCATTGCCACTAGCCGTAGACGACCAATAGAGACCATAAGTGCCACGAGAATAGGGCTCGCCATAATGAATAAGACCAGAAAAGACAAAGTTATTAGGATATTTACGCCAACGAGAAGAAGCAACTGCCGTAGATTGATCTTGACCAGTACCCCCCATTTTACGATCTAAATAGGAGAAACCTGGCACTTTATTCATAGCATCCGACGCCCCCTGTTCTATATCGCCAGTGCTAACGTTTCCCAGTGGGATTCTCCATCCAGAAGGACAAATAGAAGTAGAATTGCGATCGCCATTAGAATATGCTGTAGTATTAGCAATTGCGGCAGCCCAAGTGTAATAATTTCCGTAAAAATACAAAGCAGCAGAATTAACTAATGGATTAGACGCCCTCGTATCGATGTTATCATGGTTATAGCGGGGGAAACGATAGGATGCATTACTGGTGCCAATATTTATAGTGTCATTTGTACCATCAGTGCTATATAGGCTGTTGGCAGTAGTAATATTACTTTCCCAAGCCGGTTCAGCATCGGCAAGACCAACAAACTGACCACCATACCCTTGGGCTAAAGCGCCAGTAGAATTATCAGAGTTGGTGCTTTCTAGGCGTAAGTTTTCTATCATCCAGCAGTTACCATCGGCTAATTTGGCGATAGCGTAGGTTTGGTTGTCGCGTTGATCCGTGAGGGCAGAAATGGACGAAAGGTTGGCAGTACCATCGGCAGGAGCGGCGGTGAGACCGTTACACACGCTCACGGAGTCTGTCTGCATAGACCCAGCAGATTTTGCCCAAATAGCGTAGAGCGATAAACCATTTGAGGAAGTATTGGTCGGCGTAGTGATTGTCTCGTTTGGACCATAGTTGGTACCAGAATAATCATAGGCTGTATTCCAACCAGCAAAGCCATAACCAGAACGAGAAAAGTTAGAGGCTAGGAGCGTGACGGATGAGTTATCCCCAGCGCTCGGTCGCCCCATTGTTCCTTCTACTCCACTAAGAGCATTTTCGTTATAACAAATCTTCCCAGCCTCACAGGCTACAGGGCCTAGTTGCGGTTCAGGGTTAGCTACAGCATAGAAATTAATGGTGTTGGTATAGTCACCAGAAGCTTGACCACTACTGGCTTTAGCACCTATTTTGAATTGGACTGATTGAACAGTATCTTCTGGACCAGCAGTGTTTAGAAGTAGGACGCCACCATTACCACGTTCAGCTGCGTTATCGTTATTGTCTAAAGGAAGTCCAGCGTAACCAGCTGTAGTGCTACCTTTACTTCCACTAACCCATGTACCAGAACCACTAGTGCCACAATTAGTAGACGTATCAGCACAATATGAATAGCCCCATGTATTATCACTAAGTCCAGCCAATGTAGCCTGAGTTGTGGTTAGATTAGCAAATGTATTAGAACTATTTGTTGTATTTACTAGAGCATCCGTACCATTCTTTTGTCCCACAGTAGCACTTAGTTGATAGCCCATAGAAGCATTGGTATTAGCTCCTACTGTGATAATGTTACTATCAGAATATTCACCAGGAGCTAAATCAGAGATTACTAGATTAGGCGAAGATAGATTAATGGAAATGACGGAGTTGAAGGTAAATTCTATATCGGTATCGGAAGAGTAGGTGAGAGCCGAAGCGTTTCCTTCCATAAACACGCCCATTGAAGAAATCATTAAAGTTAACATTATCCCCCATACCAAAGTAGTTCTATAGACCTTTTCCATGTTAACTATTGTATCATACCATTTATGTTTATTTCAAGTGTTTTAAAACGGGTTTTATTAATTCATCCAAGATAAATACCATCAAAACTATTGCAATACATATCAAAGCATTCTCTATTGTCATACTTTCAAGACCAAGTATTGCCCCTGCAGGAGTAAAGAAGAAAACCAATTGTATCAGCAATAAAACAAACATACCTATATTCAGATTCTTGTTTATACCCCTAATTCTCCATATCGGCGTTTCTAGGTTCCGACAAGTATAAGCGAAAGCCATCTCAGTCAATACAAGGGCAAAAAAGGCACAAGTTGTCGAATTGGTTAATAGATAGACACCTATAATGGCGCAGGTTTTCGTCAGAGCCGAGAAGACAATCCTGAGGTTCAAAAACTTTGTAAAGAACGATTTTGAATTCTTCCGTACAGGGCGTCGCATTATCCCATCAGACTCTTTTTCGTAGGCCAACATAATTGCAGGTATAGAATCAGTGATTAAATTTATATATAGCAGTTGTATAGGATTAAACATCTCGCCACTGTTTGTAGAAACTATAAACATCCCAATAAAAACAATTAGAACTTCGGCGATATTCCCGGTCAAAAGATATGTCAAAACATTTTTGATGTTATCAAAGATTTTCCTCCCCTCGCCTATCGCCGCCACAATTGTGGCAAAACTATCATTCATTAATACAATATCAGCCTCTGCCTTAGCGACATCAGTACCCGATATCCCCATACCTACACCGATATCAGCAGCTTTAAGTGCTGGAGCATCATTAACGCCGTCACCAGTCATAGCTACGATTTTGCCCTTATTTCTCCAGATATTCACTATCGAAAGTTTATTCATTGGACTTACCCTAGCATATACAGAATACTTTTCAATGTTATTTGCTAGTCCATCTTCACCCATTTTATCTAATTCTGAACCAGTTATTACACCTTCATCAGAATCGATTATGCCAACTTCTTTGGCTACCGCCGCTGCGGTCGTGTCACTATCGCCCGTAATCATAATCGGTCGTATTCCAGCTGTTTTGCAAGCCTCGATGGCGGCCTTGACATCTGTCCTCGGAGAATCAATCATCGCCGTAAAACCTAAGAAAATAAGTCCGTCCTCTAAACTTGCATCAATTTTAAAATCATTACCCACTTCTTTATAAGCAAAAGCAAGCACGCGGTATGCTTTGCTTGATTTTTCGATTTCTACAGACTTTAATCTCTGAGCAACTTCTTCCGTCAATTCGTGATTTTCGCCGTTTTCTAGAATTTTAGTACATCTGTCAATAACGGAATCAAAACTACCCTTAGTCCAAACAAAGAACTGCCCAAAATCAGCCATTTTATTAACAGTTGTCATCATTTTGCGTTCAGAATCAAATGGGATCTCACCAACCCTAGGATTAGCATCGCGAAAATCATCGAGATCATAATAGTCTTCCAAACATTCATATAGGGCAATTTCAGTGGGGTCACCAATGTATTTCTGGTGGTTCTTTTCAGCATCATTGGCAAGCATCATTGCAAAAAACAATGGATTAGTTTTATCTAACTCTTCCGCAGATACAGTCCTGCCATTATAATACAGCTCACGGATTCTCATTTTATTCTCCGTAATCGTTCCGGTCTTATCAGAACAAATGATTTCAGTTGAGCCCAAAGTCTCCACGCTAGACAACACTCTAACAATAGCACGTTTTCTAGCCATATCTCTAACGCCAATCGACATGATAATTGTAATAATTGCAGAAAGCCCCTCAGGTATAGCAGCCACCGCCAAAGATACAGCCAACATTAAAGCATCCATTATCGGCTGTTTTCGCACCAAACCCACAATCAGCATTACGATAATGATGAAAAAAATAATTATTGATAAAACTTTGCTAATGTCATTTATTTTTGCTGCAAAGGGGTTGTTTCTTTCTTCACGGTTTGAAGGCTATTCGCAATAAGTCCAATCTGTGTACCCATTCCGGTTGTACACACAACGGCTTGCGCACGACCATTCACTACATTCGTACCAGAATAAACCATATTTTTCCGCTGAGACAATGGAGTATCAGTTTTTAAGGCATTCAACGACTTTGAAGCTGGAACCGATTCACCAGTTAAGGCAGATTCATCTACCTGCAATGAAGTCTCCCATATTAACCTTGCATCAGCCGGAACGCTATCGCCAGCCTCAAGCAATATCACATCTCCTGGTACAACTTCACCGCTTGGCACCTCCAACGTTTCCCCGTCTCTTTTCACCTTAGCAACACTAACTTGCATTTTAGTCAAAGCGTTAACCGCCTCATCTGCTTTTTCTTCTTGGAAATAACCCAACACAGCATTCAGAAGCACGATAGCAATAATAGCAATAGAATCAATGAAAGGTTCCTGATTCATTATTGAAACAACAAATGAGGCTATTGCGGCCACAAGCAATATCCCGACCATTAAATCCTTAAATTGATCAAGAAACTTTAAGAATTTCGAACGTTTATGAATGTTTCTTAAGGCATTCGGACCGTATTTGCCTAATCTTGCCTTTGCTTCAACGCTAGAAATCCCATCGGGACTGGAATCCAAGGTCTTGAAAACCTCATCAACATTCAAATGGTGATAAGCGGGCTGTGTCATTTGTTCCTCAATTAAACACTACCATTATACCACAGAAACATAGACTTTGCAGTCTAAAAATCCATTTTTTTATCCTGCATAACCCTTTTTACTGACATCGTCATATATTATTTCGTAATCGTCAGGGTTATAGCCCTTCAGGCGAATGTTTTCAAGTGCTCGCTCATAATTACCGCCCGAGATGTCGGTAATTTTCAGACAAAAATCTTGTTCACAATCAGCAAATTTGCCACCATCAATTCTATAACTTACATATTCGGTATAGTTATTTGAATACTTTTCTACCACAATCGGTATCGCCGACATAATTGGATATTTATCCACTAATTGGACAGTTTGCTGCTCACCATTATATTCATTAATTATGTCGATTAAATACTGAGTCTGTTCATCAACATTGTTGTACCATTCATCATTCCCCTGTAAATAAGTATAAATCCTAGTTTCTTCATCACGCTTCAAATCAATCTCAAACTCCTGAGAATCAAATCCTTCTTTAGAAATTTGAACTTTAGCCCTACCTACATGAATATTCTCATAAAGACCATTTCTGTATTCAGTTCCGTTTATTTTTACCGTGGCGTCAGTCGGCACCACCAAAACATCCAATTTTGCAGAATAATTCAAATTAATCGTAATAATCGCGAAAATCAAAATCAAAATCAACATAGACACCCCCGCCACGAAGTAAATAAAGTGATTCTTGATAAAGTCTATAATCTTGTTCATACTTTCAACCTATATGTTACACCTGGTTTAATATAATAATTCTGGATATCACCATATCTGTCACCAGAAGAAGCTGAAGCAACCTTTAGCTCTCCATCAACTTCCACGATCATCAGAATATGCCCGCCACCGTTTTCGATACGGATATCGCCCGCCGCAGCTTGTGATGAATCCGAAACCTCAACCCTTTCCCACATCGCCGAACTCTCAAGATAAGCCTTTTGACTACCTAACCAAACCGGAAATTCAGGATCAATACCCGAAAGTCTCACCACCGTTCCGACAAAGTTATCGCAGCTCATGCCAACCGGAATAATTGAACCATCGCCTCGATTGAAGCTACCAACTTGAGCCACACCTAGTTCATAGCCACTCAACCAAGTCTGTTTAATTGCTGCAAGATACGAAGGCTTACCTTTGCTAAAGGTGTTGTTTCTTTCTTTTTGCGGCCATGCCAGCTCAATCGCGCTCAAATTCAAATCCATATTGCCGCCCACCACCAAAGTGGTACAAATATTACCGCCTTGCGAAGAGCCTTTTAGCGCAATATACTTTACAAAACCACCAAAATCATATTGTGTCGACGTGGGACTATATACACCATCTGCCACATATCGCCCAGGCCAAACCGGATCCATCTGGCTACTATTTGGATCCCGTCTAGCATCATAGCGATTCATCACGTATGGCGAACCCTCACCCAGCTTAGCCTGTTCTTCCGTAAAACCAAGTGCCAAGGCCTTGTCGATGTATTGTTTCGCCTTACCGTTATATTGGAACAATAGAGCCTTAATCCCGTCATCTGAATTAACTTCTAAGCCCTGAGCCTCAATCATTATCTTCATTTGCTCGGCCGCTATTAGAGTCTGCCGTTCGAACTCCGCATCCGAAACCGGACCCGCCGGCACGAAGGCCTTATCGTTCGTCCCGCCCGCAGTATACGAATATAAAGCATACAACCCCTGTCCGCCCGCCGGATTAGACCGTGACAAACCAGTTTCTAAACTGTGCATCGTAGCCATCGCCTGCCACGGAATACCAT
>JAUMXR010000026.1:0-2646 GCA_030528995.1 Candidatus Saccharimonadota bacterium
CTCTTTCTCGGCTTTCTCGTAAGCCGAGCGGTTCGCCTCAATAGCCTTTAATTGTTCTTCAGACCAAACAGTTTCACCAGCATAATTCTGATTATTGCCTGCTGTCGCACTCGAACTACTGCTTGCTCCGCCAGAGAAAGAAGTCAAGGCTTTATAGATAGCACCAACCCATTCTTCGTACCCATCCATCGGATGAACGCCAGAAGAGTCCTTAATATAATATTCGTCCTTCGCAATCGAAGCCCAATCTGCAACCCTAATATTGCTGTGTTTTTTCTCTGCTTCCGCCAAAGCTTCATTACTACTCTTTATAATTGATTGAGTAACCGCATTAGGAGTTGTCATGTATAAATTAGCAAATACAATCTTAGTATTCCGACCGGCAATATTTATTACTTTTTCAATATCTTCAGTAGTTATTCCACTATTGCCACCCAGCGCGAACACGAGATATGGCCTTAGTTTGCCTTCATCTACAACTTTTTGGAGGATTTTTATGCCACCGGGTCCAGCACCGTCGGTATTAATAGTCTTACCAGACCAGATATAAGAAGTTTGCTCACTTTCCAAACTCCATCCGTTATAATCCACACCTGGCAACTTCTTATCAATCAACGCCTTAGAATGAACTGAATAAGAATCGCCAATCCAAGTTACATTTTTGCCCAACACTGGCAAAACCGCGCTTGTATCACAACCCCCCGAAGGATCATAAAATAATATATTATTCTGAGAATAATAATTCAAAATATCTCGAGAAATATCAGCAAACACCGCAGACGGCATCAAAGACACCACAAAAGTCGATACAAATAAAAACGCATTCCGAATACGTCTAATCATACCTATATCATAACATAAAAGCGACGAAAATAAAACTAAATTTCGTTAGCATAGAGCACTAAACGATGTGATGCATCACCGTCGCCGTAAGACGTACCATAACAAGTCATCAAGCTCACGTCATATTGAACGCCACCGCTACGCGCGTCTGCCACCGACCTCATATAATTACCAGAACCGTTTAATTCCAAATGTCCATTTGAAACATTCTTCTCAAAAATCATCACCTTGGCCACCCTGTAATTATGCATTACGCCACCATAATAGATCGAAAAACTACTACCTACACCGTAATTCACCAAACCACCAAATACCGCGCCAGTATTATGGCCATAATAAAATCTCGCACCATATTTATTAACATGGTCACCTGCATTCACGGCAGTACTAGCTACATCAACAACTGATATATTACGACCGTTCACAGAAATATAATTACCCACAACGTTTACTGACCCGTAACCGGTAGAATCTGCTACACCACGCACATAAGAAACATAGCCAACATAGTTATTAGCTATTTCAGGTAGTTTTGATTCATCTATTTTGTCAATCGTATACTCAGTTTCGTGAGTCTTTAAATCAATTTTATCGACAACGCCACCCGACCGACCACCACAGATAAGCACCAACAAAAAGATAACAAACACAAGACTAGGTATAATTAATATTTTATTACGCATCAAAACTCCCAATACTCTATAACCTATATAGGTACTATTATAGCATACTTTACTATTTATGTCAAGCATATCCCTGTTAATTTTATTCCAATAGCAAAAATTTGTGTTATAATGTCACCTGGAGGGGGAGCACATTAAGAATTGGAGGTGACAAAATGGGTATTTATAGTGAATACTTAAGAATATTAAGCAAAGAGCTTAACGTGGAATATGCAGCATTGAAGGGTCTTGATTCACCAAAACTGTATAATCCAGCCTATTTCCTGAATGTTACACGTCGTATATTTGAGATTGCCAAAAACGCCACCATTTTAAGGTGCGGCAATAATATCGGCCATTTGACAGAGTCGAAGACTGCATACGAATCAGACAGCGCCCACACCAACTTAGCACGTGCACTAGTTAATTATGCATTTGATTTTGTTTACGGCTGGGGCGCCGATTCGCCCATCTATACTCGTCGCGAGGTAGATGAAGCAGTCTTGATTCACGATTTACCAGAAAATGATACCGGCGACATGCCAGACAACGGCACTCGAGACGAACAGCAGAAATTAAAGGAAGACAGTCAGTACTTCGACTCTTTCCTCGGCTTATACGACAGTAGCGAAGCCAAAGCATGTTCCCATATCAAAAGGCTTCTCAGGGAAATGGACGAAAAATCCACCGAAGAGGGGCGTATTGTGTATCTTGCCGACAAAACTGCCGCCATCATCATGATGCTCTGTTATGATAATTTAGGTTTGTATCCATTTGCCCGTCCAGGAGACAAAGATGTTTCTGATATCAACAGAGCAGAAATGAAGTTCTGCGAAATCAAATACCGCGATGGACATTTGCTCAGTGAAGTCTGGACCAATGACTTCCTGTACGCCCGCGAACTGACTAGATACGATGATACCGGCTTCTTCACCGCCATAATCATCATGGCCACACTCTATGCGCATGGCAAATGGTATAAATGGCGTGAAGAACAGTACTAATCTCTCCCTCCAATTACGGCTCTGATATTTTCAGAGTCGTTTTTTTATTGTACAAATATTAAAAAATTTTGAAAAAATATAAAAATAAAAAACCAAAAAAAAAAACAGGTCCCACGGAATTTAAAAAAATTAGAAAA
>JAUMXR010000026.1:2656-11532 GCA_030528995.1 Candidatus Saccharimonadota bacterium
ATTTATCCAAATGGAGGTAAAATGAGTAAATTCGACGACCAATATATCGACCTGTGCCGACGTATTTTATCAAATGGCGAAAAAATCACCAACTACCAAAAAACCGATTCTCGGTCAAAATCCACTCAATCCGCCATCCCCGACCATACCGCACAGGGTAAATCTTCCGCCAGCACCATTCGCTTGCCTCATCAAGTTCTTCAATTTGACCTTTCCGAAGAATTCCCTATTCTCACCAGCAAAAAAGTCGGTTTCAAAACCGCCATTCTCGAAATTCTTTGGATTTATCAAGCCGCCTCAAACGACGTTCGTTGGCTCCAAAACCGTGACGTCAAAATCTGGAATGAATGGGAAATCGCCGAAGATGGTACATATCAAGGTCGCAACATCAACCAAATATTTGCCAAAAATCATCCCGAAGAACCTGCCACTGATTTTGCTCACACCATCGGCACCGCCTATGGATGGATTGTCAATCGCTACGGTTTAATTCAGAATCTTATCGACACCCTGAAGCATAACCCCGGCAACCGCCGCATGGTTTTATCCCTCTGGCAAAATGAATGGCTCGAAACCGCCGCCCTGCCTTCCTGCGTCTGGAATTCCCAATGGAATCTCATTGACGGCAAACTTAACCTCCTTGTCACTTCGCGTTCTTCTGACGTGCCGCTAGGTCTACCATTCAACGTTGTTCAATATGCTACGCTTTGCTATCTGATCGCCCAAGTTGTCGGTGCGAAACCAGGGCAATTTACCTTTATTACTAACGACGCCCATATCTACGAGAACCAGATCGACGGCATCAAAGAACAAATCGCCCGCTACGACAAAGCCACCAAAGATGGCACTCTGCCACCTGCACCCACCATATGGCTAAACCCCGACATCGCTGATTTTTATGACTTTGACAATTCCAAAGAACTTAAAGACATCAGATTAGAAAACTACGAAAATCTCGGCACCATTAAAATGCCAGTTACGGAGTAAAAATGTTTAGCATCATCGCATGTATCGGCAAAAATCACGAAATCGGCAAAAAGGGCAAACTAATTTTCAACATCAAAGATGATATGAAATTCTTTCGCGAGACCACTACCGGTCACACAGTCGTAATGGGTTATAACACTTGGCGTTCCCTCCCCGGCAAACTCAAAAACCGCACCAATCTTGTCATTTCGTATGATGAAGTAGAAGATGCCGACCAGACCATCAAAGATCTCGACGAATACATCCAGAAAAACCAAAATACCAACGAAGAAATCTTTGTCATAGGTGGCGGGATGATTTACCGAACCTTCTTACCATACGCTAACACCCTATATTTAACCGAGGTAAACTCATCTGACACCGAAGCTGACACCTTTTTTCCTGCTTTCGATAAATCCCGCTACAAGAAAACTATCATCCGCAAAGGTAGCGAAAATGGCCTAGATTATTCAATTGTCAAATATAACAAAATAAGGAGTACAAAAATGAAAGATTTGGTTTTTGATTTAATAGAACAAGAAAAAACCCGCCAAACTGATGGTCTAGAGCTCATCCCCAGTGAAAATTATGTCAGTAGTGCCGTACTCGAAGCTATGGGCTCGGTTCTCACCAATAAATACTCCGAAGGTTATCCAAGTTTCGAAGGTATTCCAGGATGGGATGACGCCAAAATCGCCGACAAAGTTTTGCCAAATTATCGCTACTATGGCGGCCAAATCAATGTCGACCGTATCGAACGCCTCGCCATCGCCCGCGCCTGTATATTATTCAATGCCGACCATGCAAACGTTCAACCCCACTCCGGCGCCAATGCTAATGAAGCCGTCTATTTTGCTTGGTGCGAACCCGGCGATAAGATTTTAGCCATGAATCTCGGTCACGGTGGACATCTCACTCATGGTTCCCCCGTAACCCGTAGTGCCAAAATCTACGAATTCATCCCCTATGGCACTAACGAGTCCGGCGACCTTGATTATGACGAAATCGAACACCTCGCGCTTGATAATGACATTAAATTATTGCTAATTGGCTACTCTGCCTTTATGAAAATTCCAGATTTCGAGAGAGTCGCTAAAATCCGTGACCAAGCCGAAAAGAAATGGGGGCACGAAATCCTGCTCATGGCCGACATGGCACACGTAGCTGGCCTAATCGCCGCCGGCGAACATCCCAACCCTCTAGATTTTGGTTTCAACGTTATGACTACTACTACCCATAAGACCTTACGTGGTCCCCGTGGCGGCCTCATCCTCACCAAAGGCACCGTGGGTTCTCCTCTCAAGAAAATCTCCGACAAATCTCTCGCCAATCTCCCCACCTTAGTCGACAAGGCTGTCTTCCCAGGCACCCAGGGCGGCCCTTTGGAGCACATTATTGCCGCCAAAGCCGTCGCTTTTGGCGAAGCCCTGCAACCAGAATTCAAAACCTACGCCAAAAACATCGTCAAAAACGCCAAAGCACTCGCCAAAGAGCTCATAAATCGAGACTTCATCCTACAAGGTGGTGACACCGACAACCATCTTATATTAATTGACGTTATGAAAAGCTATCAAATCAATGGCAAAATGTATGAAGCCGCCCTCGATCTCATTGGTCTTACACTTAACGCTAATGCCTTACCGGGCGATACTGGCGGTGCATTCAAACCAAACGGCGTCCGTCTTGGCACTCCCGCCATCACCACTCGTGGTATGGGTGTCAAGGAAATGACCAGAATCGCTGAATGGATGAAGCAAATAGCTCTACTTTGTCAAAAAGCCATTCAGGACGGTCATGAAACCTTAGAAGCCGCCGATTACGAAGAAGTCGCTGCCCTCCGCGCCGAGGTCAAAGCTCTAGCGCATAAATTCCCTGTACCAGGCATCTAAAATGTGATATAATATAATCTAGTGGGGCGTTAGCTCAGCTGATAGAGCGCGGCATTCGCATTGCCGAGGTCGCGGGTTTGATTCCCGCACGCTCCACCAGAGATAAAAAAGAAGTCGCTTGCGGCTTGTTTTTTATTTCTTAGGAGCGGCCCGGGAATACGCAGTATTCCCGCACGCTCCACCAGAAAATAAAGAAAGAGCCATAGACTCTTTATTTATTTTCTGATAGCAACCGTGAGGGGTAGCAAAACCGCATTGGTGGCGGATTTCTTTTTCTGGTCAAAGTAGTCCCATCCTCATCCCGGGACCGCTCTTTAGGCGGTCTTGGGATTCTGATGGAACCACTTTAACCAGGGTGTACTCAAGAATAAGAAGGTGCAACTTAAGTACCGGCCGATACCGTACACCTAATGCTGAATCCGGTGTTCTTATCGCTGTAAACGGTACCCGGGCGCACGTTGGAACTATACAGGTTCAGGTAGCGGCTAGTGAGGCTATTGTTCGCAGTAGACGACCAATATTTGCCCATGCTACCCCTATAGCGCGCCGACGAGTTATAGAAGTAGCCGGAATAAATAAAGTTGTTCGGGTATTTGCGGAAAGCTTTGGTGGCAGTATCACCATTAGCGTTAGTGGTGTTACCACTATAAGCTGATTGGCCGCTACTTGGTGTGTCTTCATATGCGGTCGTATTGCTGCCCATGATAGTATAGCCTAAGTTATAGAACTCACGGAAAGTGCTTGGGTCACCCGTCACATTTACTCCACCAGTATTACCTGAAGCGTAGGCTAGACCGCCAGTAGGCAAGTGCCATCCAGTAGGACAAAGTGAAGTACCAGTAGTAGATTGATCGTTAGTGTCATTGTAGGTAAGGTCTGCTATAGCCGCATGCCAAGTGTAGTAGTTGCCATAGCTATACATACCAGCATTTGTAGTGCTATTAGTGGCTGAGTTTGATGTTGGGTTTTGTGGACGATTTGCGGAAGTAGATTGGTTGTTCCAGTTGTTATAGCGTGGCATACGGTAACCTGGGTAATCAGATGTGCAGATATCAATACTGGCAGTACCTTCCTGGGTGCCACTGTAGTATAGACTGTTAGCGGTAGTGATGTCACCGAAGTTAGTAGATTCTGCATCAGCGAGACCGGAGAAGTTGCCATAAGTTGCACTTGTGCCATAGCCTTGAGCGAGAGCCTTGTTGGCATCACTTCTAGTGTCCTCAGCTTCTAGTCTTAGGTTTTCTATCATCCAGCATTTACCGTCAGCTAGTTTTGCAATGGCGTAAGTGTTGTTGTCGCGTTGGTCGGTCAGGGCGGAGACGGATTTGAGGTTTGCAGTGCCATCAGTTGGAGCGGTGATGAGGCTACTGCATACACTAGCGACTTTGGAAGTGTCTTGGATACTACCCTGGGATTTAATCCACACAGCATAAAGCGATAAGCCATTTGCGGTAGTACCTACTGGAGCGGTGATGGTTTCTTGCGGACCGTAGAAGTGGGCAGATAGATTAGTGGCATAATCATAGGCATCAGACCAACCCGCGAAGCCGTAGCCAGTTCTGGAGAAGTTGGAAGCTAGTAGGTCTACACTAGCATTGTCGGTAGCGGATTGACAGCCCATAGTACCTATTACATTGCTGCCATTCGGATAATAGTTAATACACCCAGGTTCAGCAACTTGTGGTTGCATATTAGGGTCACCAGTTGCCGGATGAACTAATGTATATTTGACCTTCCCCACATAAGTCCCAGCCTTTTGCGTAGGACTGATATAGACAGCATAGGTAGTAGTAAGTTGTGCTCCTTCTGCAGTACTTCCATTATCTAAATCGGTAGCAGAGTTCCTATAGGCCACTCTTTGGTATGATGCTGGAACAGCAGCCCAATCGCTATAGTCAGTATCTCCTGCTTGTTTTTCTGAGTCAGCTGTACTGCCAGCAATAATGGGAGTATAGGTTCCAGTCGTAGCTCCTAGTTTCATAGCCCAAGCGGAAGTATTACCGGAAAGTGTAGTACTGGTTAGTATATCATCTGTTTGTCCGAGATTAGTATCACGTAGATATGTATTTCCTATAGTATCTCCAGTAAAACCTACAGCATAGATGGAGAATCCTTCACTATCATTACAGAATGCTTTAATGTCAGTAGTACCAATGCCTTCTACTTTTCTACCATTTTCTATACTAGCTGTATGGCTATTCATGCCGGTACCAGACATGGTACAAGAGACTGGGACAGTGATGGTAGCGGTGGATACGGCGCTATCATCAGCCATAACCCCTGGTAAAGCCAGCAATCCTCCTACCAACATCGTCACCAACACCATGCCTCCAGGCACCAAATAAGTTTTATTCAAAAAGCGCTTTTTCATAATACTATTATAGCATATAAAGCATAAAAACAATCATCCAAAGATCATAATTTTCCGAGCTTTTTCACATCATTCCATAGACCAGTCCACCTCACCAAGCCCCAACGCCCTAACAAAATAAGCCCCCGCAGGAGCTTATTTTTATTCCAGCTTTTAACGCTTCGAGAATTGCTCTTTGCGTCTGGCTGAACGCAAACCATATTTCTTGCGTTCCTTCTCGCGTGGATCGCGTGAAGTAAAGCCAGCCTTCTTTAGCATTGGGCGCAAATCTGGCGCTTCGGTCACCAAGGCCTTCGAAATAGCGAGTTTAATCGCATCTACTTGACCAGCCAAACCACCACCTTTGACCAAAATAGTGATATCGAATTCTTTTTGCTTACCAGCTAATGCTAACGGGTCAGTGATTTCCGCCAAATAAGTCTTATTACCAGACAAATATTCAAGCGCAGGCTTGTTGTTGATGGTAATCTCACCCTTACCAGCGTAAAGTCGTGCAGTTGCCGTAGCAGACTTACGACGACCCAACCCATAAGTATATTTCTTCGTAGCTACCATTATTTAATCTCCTTTGGTTGTTGTGCCGTGTGGTCATGCTCCATGCCATCAAATACGCGTAACCGACCCAAACGCTCAGCAGCCAATTTATTTTTAGGAAGCATCCCCTTCACAGCCTCGCGAATTGCAACGGCTGGATTCTTCTCGATAACTTCTTCGAGCTTCAACTCAGTCAAACCACCCGGGAAACCGCTATGACGATAATACATCTTCTTAGTCATCTTGTCGCCAGTCACCTTGATGTTCTTCGCATTGATAACTACGACATAGTCACCGTTATCAATATGCGGAGTATAGGTTACTTTCGACTTACCCATTAACTTGTCAGCAATTACGACTGCTAATTTGCCTAATGGCAAGGAGGAAGCATCAATTAGCCACCACTCGCGCTTAATTTCAGCACTCTTTTGAGAATAAGTTTTCATTATTTATCCTCCTTCTTGGCTGGTTTACTAGCCTTGGCATCCTTAGCAGGTTTTGAATCCTTCTTTGACTCCTTGGCTGGTTTTTCTGCTTCAACCTCATAGTTAATTTCATCTACAAAGCTAATCGTTCCCATCTCGGCATTATCACCACGTCGGTAACCGGCGTGTTCAATTCTGAGATAACCCGAATCACGCTTGATTTGAGGAGCCACAACATCCACAAGTAGAGTTGCGGTTTCCAAATCATTCAAACGTGCAATAATCAAACGACGATTAGCAAGTCCACCCTTCTTGGCCAAACTTATCAATTTCTCTGCTTCACGGCGAATTTCTTTCGCACGAGCTAGAGTTGTTGTGATAGTCTGGTATTTGATCAGAGAGCACATCAGCCCCCGTGTTAGCGCCAACCTCTGATCGGTTTTACGGCCAAACTTGCGGCCTTTATATCCGTGTCGGTGCATATTAAAAATTCAACTCCGTTAACTTTTCTTTTACTTCGTCTAACGCTTTTTGCCCGAAACCTTTGAGCTCACGAAGGTCAACCTCCGACAAAGTCACTAAGTCACGAACCGTCCTAATATCATTATTTAGAAGAGCGTTAGCCGTTCTCGCAGACAATTCCAAGTCTTCAATCGAAACGTTAAGACCAGCATCGTCATCATCACTGTTGCTACCAGGCGCTGGGGTGTTTTCAAGCACCGTCTTACCTGCTAGAGCCTTGTATTGATTGACCAAAATCGCTGCTGCTTCCTCAAAAGCTTCCTGTGGCGTAATGGTACCGTCGGTATCAACCGTCAAGGTTAATTGCTGAAGATTAGTATCTTGCCCCACACGGGTGTTCTCTACTTTGTAGCGTACACGAAGTACTGGGGTAAATACCGCATCAACCGCAATCATATCCGAATGAATGCGTTCTTCACTAGCATTCTCAATTGTTAGATAACCACGACCAGTCTCCACGATGAAATGCATCTTCAAAACAAACTTTGGATCATCGATATGACAAATCACCTGATTTGGATTAGCGATTTCCACTTCTGCCGGCAATTTGATATCACCAGCAACTACGCGTTTTTCGCCATCCTTCTCGGATGATTGCTTGTCGCCCTTAATCTCAAGCGATAATTCTACTGGAGCATCAGTGTGACACTTAAAGCGAATATTCTTAAGGTTAAGCATGATATCTACAACATCCTCGCGAATGCCAGGAATTGCAGCATATTCATGAGTCGAACCTTCAATCGAAAAAGCTGTAATCGCCGCACCCTTAATGCTCGAAAGCAAAACTCGACGTAGCGAATTGCCTAGAGTATTACCATAGCCATAATACAATGGACGAATTACGAATTCTGCACTCGTATCACTGATCTTTTTGACTTCAGCTAGTGCTGCTTCGTGAATATTTTTTGTAGTCATATTCTTATTTCTCCTTAGCGTGAGTAATACTCAACAATTAATTGTTCGTTAATACCGGCTTCTGATTCTTCGCGCTTTGGCAAACCGGTTATCTCAATCTTCATTTTCTTCGCGTCGACCTTCATCCACGATAGCGGGGTCACATTCGCCGCGCCAGTGATATTCGCAAGATTCTTGAAGTATTCAGTCTTTCCTGATTTAGGACGAACTTCTAGAACATCACCCGGGTTCAAACGAATTGAAGGAATATCAATCCGACGACCATTCAATAGAAAATGTCCATGCGAGACCAATTGTCGTGCTTGACGACGAGTCAAAGCAAAACCAGCCCGAAAAATTACATTGTCAGCTCTTCGTTCCAAGAACTCCAATAATTTTTCGCCAGTCAAACCTTCGGCCTTCTGTGCTTCTCGCATTAGTTTAGCAAATTGCTTTTCAAGTAAACCGTACATACGGCGTACTTTTTGCTTCTCACGAAGCTGGGTTAGATAAAGGCTACCGCCTCTTACCCTTTTGTCGCCATGCTCACCTGGAATTCCAGACTTTTTTGCCATTATTTTATGCGCTTTTGGCGCCAAAGCAAAACCTTCACGACGACTCTGTTTTACAATAGGAGTAATATCTCTAGCCATTACGGTTTCCTTTCTCCCTTAGGTCGCACGCCACCGTGCGCAATCGGGGTTACATCCACAATACTATCAATCTTAATGCCTGCAGCCGAAATTGCTCGCACTGCTGCATCACGACCCAAACCAATTCCAGAGACATAAACATCTACGGAATTAAGAGCATGATTCTTCTTGGCAATCTCGAGAGCTTTCTCAGCCGCTACACCAGCCGCAAAAGCTGTGCCTTTCTTTGAGCCACGGAAACCGTTTGCTCCAGCCGAAGAGGCCGATAAAACTCCACCAGATTTGTCAGTAACACTGATAATTGTATTGTTAAAAGTCGCCTGGATATGAACTTCCCCCGCATTCACAATCCTTTTGACTTTCTTGTTGCTTTTTGACTTCGGAGCTTGTGCTTCCGCAGTCTGAACTTCGTTCTTTACTTCTTCTGCCATATTTACTCCTTAAGTCTTACTTGCTGCCTTAGGTTGCGCACCACCGACCGCGATCGCCTTACCCTTACGTGTACGCGCGTTCGTACGGGTACGCTGGCCGTTGACCGGTAATTTAGCCTTGTGGCGGATACCTTTATAGGAATTAATATCCTTTAAACGTTTAATATTATTGCTCACGAGGCGTCGTAAAT
>JAUMXR010000027.1 GCA_030528995.1 Candidatus Saccharimonadota bacterium
CTCGTGGTGATGTTAGAGAATTTTGCGACTGAAGATGGTAAATTTAAGGTTCCGAAAGTATTACAACCGTATCTCGGCGGTAAAAAAGAATTGTAAAAAGGAGACAAAATGATAGAAAAAATTGAAATTACAGGCAACGACTACAAGATCGACGAGTCTTTACGTAAGTATGTCATAAAACGAATTGGCAAATTGGACAGATATTTGCCGAGAGTAGCCAAGAAGGATGTGGTGTGTAAGGTAGTGGTAGAAGAAATCGGTAAAGGCAAGAACGATAAATACGAGATTTCGGCCGCGATGGAGCTGATTGGTGGTAAGGTGATTTCGGCGCGCGATGAGTGTTCAAACGTGTTTGCGGGAGTGGATTTGGTAGAAGCTAAATTGATGGGGCAGATTCGACGTTACAAATTAGAAGTGCAACCGCATCGCCAGAAAAAGGGTCTGAAAAGCCTCTTCCGCCGTAAGGGATAATGTGCTATAATGGGGGTAGATTGGAGTTAATATGGCGAAAAAAACAGATGCGGCTGTGAAGGCTGATGTGAAAAAAGTTGACAAACCGAAGCATGTAAAGACAAAGAAAGAGAAGAAACCAACGGACAAGTTGGCGGATAAGACTGCGCTGACGAAATTTTTGCAGGGGGTGTTTGGCGATGCTCAGAAACGGGTTCTGAGGAGACTTTGGAAGAGAGCACAAGAAATTAATAAGCTAGAAGCCAAATACGAGGCGATGGATGACGAAGAGCTGAAGGAGCAGACAGCGATTTTTAAGGAGCGAATTGATAAGGCTTTGAAACAGGTGCGTGAAGCAGAGGCTGCTGAGACGGAGAATGCGAAGAACAAGAAGTCCAAGAAGAAGTCCAAACATCGGAAAGCCAAAAAGCCACTAGATGACACAAAGATTTTGAATGAAATATTGCCAGAAGCGTTTGCGGTGGCGAGAGAAGCGGCGAAGCGGGTGACTGGGCTACGTCCGTATGATGTGCAGCTGATTGGTGGCATGGTGTTACATGAAGGTGCTGTGGCCGAGATGAAGACTGGTGAAGGTAAGACTTTGGTCGCTATGCTTCCAGCCTATCTTAATGGTTTGACTGGGCGTGGTGTACACGTGGTGACGGTTAACGATTACTTGGCACAGCGTGATGCGGGTTGGAATGGCCCGATTTATGATTATCTTGGGTTGTCAGTGGCGGTGATTATCAATGAGGCTTCGTTTATTTACGATGCGGAATACGAGAATGATCAGCATGATGATGAGAGATTCCGACATTTGAAGCCATGTACTAGAAAAGAAGCTTATAATGCCGATATTACTTATGGTACAAACAATGAGTTTGGTTTCGACTATTTGCGTGATAACATGACGAGCGAAGTACAATATCTACGTCAGCGAGAGCTGAACTTTGCGATTGTGGATGAGGTAGATTCGATTCTAATCGATGAAGCACGGACTCCGTTAATTATTAGTGCGCCAGCTGGGGATAACCCAGAGTCATATTACCAATTTGCTAAGGTGGCGGCGAGACTGGATGCAGACGATTATATATTTGATGAGAAGCGACGCTCGGTGACTTTGACTGATAAGGGTATCGAGAAGGTCCAAGAGATACTGGGTGTAGATAATCTGTATTCGACCAAGAACACGCGACTGGTTTATCATTTGGAACAGGCTATTCGAGCGGAGATTGTCTTCAAGCGCGATAAAGACTATGTGGTGACAAATTCTGGTGAAGTGATCATCGTAGATGAGCATACGGGTCGGTTGATGCAGGGTCGTCGTTATAACGAAGGTTTGCATCAGGCGATTGAAGCTAAGGAAGGTGTAGCAGTAAAGCAAGAATCGATGACGCTTGCGACAATTTCGTTCCAGAATTTCTTCCGTTTGTACAAGAAGTTGTCTGGTATGACTGGTACGGCATTTACGGAAGCAGAGGAATTCCAGCAGATTTATGCTCTAGACGTAATACAGATACCACCAAATAAGCCGATTGCGCGTGTAGATAAAGACGATTTGATTTACAAGACCAAGGCTGGGAAGCTAAAGGCCATTGCGGAAGAGATTAAAAAATACCATGATAGAGGGCAGCCAGTGTTGGTGGGTTCTGGCTCGATTGCGAACAACGAGGAGATTGCTAGCTATCTAGACCAGTTTGGTTTGCCGTATGAACTACTGAACGCCAAAAATAACGAGCGTGAGGCGGCGATCATTGCGAAAGCCGGCGAGAAGGGTGCGATTACACTTGCTACTAACATGGCGGGTCGTGGTACCGATATTAAACTAGGCGAAGGGGTGCGTGAACTGGGCGGTCTCGTGGTAATTGGTTCAGAGCGACACGATTCAAGGCGGGTAGATAACCAGCTAAGAGGTCGTGGTGGTCGTCAGGGCGATCCGGGTACTACGCAATTCTTTGTGTCGTGCGAAGATGATTTGATGCGGATTTTCCAGGGCGACAGAGTAAAGATGTTGATGACGAGACTCGGGGTGCCGGATGATGTGCCAATTCAGACTAAGTCAATTTCGAAGACGTTGGAAGCTGCCCAGAAGCGTATTGAAGGCTTCAACTTTGATTCACGAAAGAATGTGGTCCAATATGATAACGTGATTAATCGCCATCGTAAAGTAGTTTATATGATGCGACGCAAGATTTTGGAAGGGGAAAATATTGAGCCGGAAATCAAGCGCCTGATGAAAGACGAAGTGGCTATGCTGACGGAGTTTTCGTCGCGTGTGAATAAGAAGTTTGACGAAGAATTTAAGGCGGTATTTGATTTTGACGATGATTTGATTCATGGCATTGGCTTGAAACGCAAGGAAAAGGAACGCTATAAACTGGCGCTTGAGGCTGTGGAAGAAGCTTATAAGGCACAGGAAGAAGAGTTCGGTGAAGAGACGATGCGCAAAGTAGAGCGTGAGGTGTATCTGCGAGTGCTAGATACTTTGTGGATGCAGCACCTAGAGAATATGCAACACCTACGTGAGGGGATTCACTGGCGTTCGGTGGGGCAAAGAGATCCATTGGTGGAATATCGTTCTGAATCACAGAAATTATTTGATGGTTTACAGCGGAATTTGCGTGAGGAAGTGTTGAAGATATTGCTCTCGATTACGCCTTCGGAGGCGGCGGCTGAGCAGGCAACGGACGGTGAAGAATATGAATCTGAACTAACCAAGATGGCAGAGACGCAGACTGAGCGAGGTGTGAATGAAATATCCAAGGGTGAGAAGAATTTGGATGATGAGTTTAAGAAATCCCCGAAAGATGCTGGTGGGAAAAGGTCGACGGCGAAACGGAAATCTAGCGCCAAGAAAAAGAAGAAAAAATCTGGCCACAAGCGTAAATAACTATTTAGGCCGGTGCGAGTGAGGTAAAATGAAACATTCGGTAGAGGAGGTTACTCTCAAAAATGGAGCACGGGGGTTACTGATTGACATTCCTGGTGCGAGCGTGATGTCAACTCGGATACAGTTTCGGGCGGGGATGATGTATGCCAAAAATCACGACGTGTATGAAATACCGCACATTGTTGAGCATTTAGCTTTTGGTGCGAATGCAAAATTTAAAGACGAACAGGCATTTGAAGCCGAGTTTACTAAAAACGGGGCGTATCATAATGCGTGGACTTCGGATATTTCGGTGTGTTACGAGACGGAATGCGCGGACTTTGAGTGGGAACGGATTATGGAACTTCAACAGGTGTCGATTTCGGAGCCGAAGTTTAATGAGGAAGAATTGAAAAGCGAAAAAGCCAATGTGAAGTCTGAACTAACAGGTTATATGAATGATTATTATCGGTTGCTATGGCCGAGAGTGCAGCAGGCGGTGGGTGAAGATATTTTGGCTTTGCCGGAAAGGTTGGAAACCATTCGTAATATAGAATTGAAGGATATTCGTGAACATTATCGGCGAACTCATACGGCGAAAAATATGATGTTTATCATCGCTGGCAAGATTCGGGGGAGGAAACACAAAATTATCAAGATGCTAGAAGGATGGGGGCTAAAGGAAGGTGAGAAGTTTGAAATCCCTTTGGCTGAGCTCCATTCTTCGGATGCGGTGTCGATTAGACGTAAGGATGCTTCGAATATTACGTTTGGGTTTTCGTTGGTGACGCCAAGGCATTTAGACCCTTCAGAAGTGTTTGCGATGAACTGTTTGAACCATATTCTGAACGGGACGACTAATTCGAAAATCTTTGGGGCGGCGCGAAAACGAGGTTTGGTCTACGGGATGGGGTCGTCGGTAGCGAGCAATGCGCATAGTTCGTATTGGGATTTTGATGGGGAAGTGAACGTAGAGAATGCGGAGGCGCTGTTTGAACTAATTCAGACGGAGCTGATGAAGACTTTGAATGGTGAGATACTAGATATGGATTTCTTGGCGGCGAAGTCGTATGCTTTGGGACGGTTCCAGATGGGTGCACAGACGGTGGGGCAGATTGCGGATTATTATGCGGATGGGTATTTTACCAACGAGACGATAGTGAAATATGATTCGATGCCGAATCTGATTAAAGGAATTGATAAATTTAAGATGATTGAGTTAGCACGCGAATTTGCGGGGTCTGGAATAAAAGGATTCGCGGCGGTGTCGTCGGTTGAGAAAGCAGTAATTAGCGAACTGGAGAACAGGCTAAACTTCTAATTAACAGTTTGTTCGCTTGAACTCACAAACGGTCTATGAGGAGTTTATACTGGTCTCCGCGGTCGTAAACATTTTCGAACATGTCAAATGAGGCGGCGGCGGGGGACATGAGGACGATGTTTTCGGAGTTTGGATCCGCGCTTTGCTGAGCTCTCGCGATGGCTTGAGCGACTGCATCTTCAAGTGAATTGGCAAGATAGAAACGGTTATCGGGATATTTTTTGGCAAGTTCGTGACCGGATTCGCCGATAAGAATAATGTTTCTGACCTGAGGTGATTTGAGGAGCTCGTAGAGTTCGGGAAGGTCTTTATTGTCAGTTTTATCGCGACCACCTACGATGATAGTGACATTGGCTCGTTTGAAAGCGTCGAGAGCCACACGGGTGGAAGAAAGATTGGTGGCAAAATTGTCATCGTAAATTTTGAGACCATTATAATCGCGGAGGAATTCGAGGCGATGAGAAAGGCCGTGGAAGTTGCTCAGACCAGCAAGAATAGTATCTCGCTCTCTTCTTAAATATTCGTCTGGTGATATATTGTAGAAGCTAGCCACAGCGGCGATGGCGGCCATGGCATTTTCTTGATTATGGCGACCAGGAAGAGTGACGGAGTCTTGGATGACTTTTTCGATGTCGTCGAAATCATTGAAGGGATAGGCGATTTTGGTCGCTCTAGAAGAGAGAGCGATTTTGGAAGCTTCAGTGTTGTTGCGGTTGAAGACGAGATAATCTTGGCTAGTTTGGTGCTTGGTAATATTGGCTTTGGCGCCTAAGTAGTCTTCGTAATCGGCGTGGACGTTGAGGTGGTCGGGTTCGAGATGCCCGAGGATGGCGATGTGGGGAGACTTCTCTAGGTCCCAAAGCTGGAAACTAGATAATTCGTAAACGACGACAGAGTTAGGTTGAAGTTCGTCGAGAATATCAATGGCGGGGCTGCCAATGTTGCCAACAAGATAGGCTTTTTCGTGATGAGCATCAAGCAGAGATTTAATGAAAGAGCAGATGGTGCCTTTGCCTTTGGTGGCGGTCACGCCAATAATTGGACAAGGACAATGTTCAAAAAAATACTTGGTGACTGAAGTTTCGTTGGGGATATGAAGCGGAGGAACGGAAGGACTGCGGAAAACTAAATCAAATTCTGAGAAATCTTTTTCCTTGATATCTTCGGGTTTGAAATCTTGAAAGACTTCGAACTCGGTGTCGGGTTGATGGTTTTTGAAATAAGTTTCTACGGATTTACCTTCTTTGCCGTAGCCAAGTAATGCAATTTTCATACCTACTATTATAAATGATTTTGGGTTATTTTTGAACTAGTTCTTGGACTTGGTGGGCAACGCCATCGTTACCGTCGATAAGCTGGGCGGTTGGAAAGAAAGACTGGATTTCGGGTTTGATGAGGGAATAATGGGTGCAGCCAAGCACGATGACCTCTGGAGTGGTTTTGATGTTTTGGAAGAGTTTTGTGAGATAATCTGTGACTGGTGCGAGGTTGTGAGAGTTGTAATTTTGTTCGACGAGATCGGCGAGACCGGAGCAAGGTAAAAGTTCGATGGTTTGGTTTGGTTTTTGGTTTTCGGCGAGTAGAGATTGGAGACGTTCTGATGCGATGGTGCCTGGAGTGGCCATGACTAGGATATCCTTAGCCTTAGTAGCAGTGGCTAGTTTAATAGCTGGCTCGGTGCCAACAAAATGAATCGTGGGGTATTTGTCTCTGAGATATGAAATGCATCTGGTGGTGGCAGTATTACAAGCGACGACGATAACTTCGGTGCCCCATTCTATGAGGGAGTCCGTATTGGCGGTGACGATAGCTTCTAGCTCTTGGTCGGATTTTTCGCCGTAGGGACAATTTTTGGAATCGGCGATATATTTGTATTCTTCGTCGGGGAGGAGTTTTCGGATGGCAGACAAAATAGTGGTTCCACCAATACCGGAGTCGAATAAACCTATTTTCATGACTCAATTATAGCACGGGCTTCGGCTACGGAATGCGTTTCCATGAGCTTCGCCCTCAACTCTTTCGCGCCAGGGAAGTTGTTAACGTAGATTTTGAAAAAATGCTTCAAGGGTTCGTATGATGGCGCATGCGGAAGTTTTTCTCGGGGGCATCCGCAGTCGCTACGAGGACGCAGCGACGAGCCCCGTGAAGACGGGCGCGAGGAGCGTCCCCGAGAAGAATCTTCCGCATGAGCCTCGAACAAGTCTAAGTGCATTTTCAAAAGCTCCATGAGTTCTTCCCGGGTGGGGGTGTGGTCGGTGAAGCAGTATGGATTTGCAAAGACGCCGCGGCCAATCATGAAGCCATCTATCTCGGGATGCCGCGCATGAAGTTCAAGAGCATGAGCTTTGTCGCGAATGTCGCCGTTAATGACGAGTTTGGTGGTGGGCGATATTTCGTTACGAAGTTTAATAATGTCTGGGATAAGTTCGTAGTGGGCGGGAACTTTGCTCATTTCTTTCTTGGTGCGGAGATGAACGGTGAGAGCGGCGGGATGCTCGGCGAGTAAGACCGGTAGCCAGGCGTGAAATTCTTCGGGTTGGCTCCAGCCGAGTCGAGTTTTGATGGAAACTGGTAAATCGGTGGATTTAACGACATTTCGGAAGCATTCTACGGCGAGTTCGGGACTTTTAATCATAGCCGCGCCGCCGCCGGCTTTGTTGACATGTTTGTCGGGGCAACCAAAATTGAGGTCTATACCCGAAAAACCAAGTGAAGCTAGCGCGGATGAAATCTCCGAAAAATGTTCGGGATTTTTGCCCCAAATTTGAGCGATAATGGGTTTATCGGTAGGAGCGATGGCGAGCCTTTCTAGCGCGTTCCAGCGGCCTTTTTCGGAAGCGTAGCTCGAAACATTGGTAAATTCGGTGAAAAATAAATCTGGACGACTGGCCCTTGCGACAATCTGACGAAAAACAACATCCGTTACACCTTCCATCGGCGCGAGGATTAAAAAAGGTTTGGGTAAACTGTTCCAAATATCAGTAGCCATAATCTCGTTATATTTTAACATATTTTGGTGTATGCTGCAATTTTAGAGGTGATGATTGTGTGTTATAATAAAATTACTCGTGCTATACTTCGGTCACTGGTAACGAGAAAAGTTTCAAAGCTGCGTGGTATTGTCATTTATGCCCGTAGCCAGGAGCCAATAAATCGGGCTCACATAAATGACTCTAATAAATTTATTTTAAAGGAGTCTTTTATGAAAAACTTTAACAAAAATAATAACGAACAGGTTGAAGTTATGGCCTTGTTTGGTTACGAGATGACACCGTGTCAGCCTCTTACTTTTAGGCGACGCGGTGAATCCGAAACCGAGGTCACGGAACTTCTCCGTACCACAATTAAATTTGCGGGCGGGGTGGCTCTCCATATCTTCGAGGTGCTCGTTGGTCGGGAAAAAATGACACTCGAGTTCAACTCGCGTGATCTTTCCTGGCACATTATTTGATAGAAATGCCCCTGTAAAAAGGGGCTTTCTATTTGTAAATAGGCAGAAATATGATATAATGGTATGAATTTTAGAGAAGAATCTCTATGTAGCTTAAGAAACGTGTTTGTAAAAAAGGACGGTGATTTTATTGTTTGAACAAGCACAATATATAGAAGAGAGACTGATTCTCGCAAAAATGGCAAAATTTAACATAAGTCAGGATGCTCTGGACATAGTTGGGGTTATTGGACCGCGTAAGTTCATAGCTCTGACTGAAACAGGTGAAATCGTCAAAGTTTTTTGGCGACAATACCTGGATTGGTTCGAAACTTGCCCTGATACCGCCGACGATTGTTTGGTTGGTTGGTATGGCAGGGACGAGTGTGAATCCGACGACAAGACATGGAAAAATACTTGTGGCAGGGTTATTGAAGTCTTGAGTTTAGTATTGTTAGCCGAGACAGAACCAGAATGGTATGCAAAGGCTCCGAAAGAGTTAAAATTCATTATGGATAAAGCTCTTAATAACTCTGGCGTTCTGAGAAAGAATCCATTAGTCGTGGATGCCATAGCCAATTATTTGGCTGAGGCTGCAGAGGTGGCTTACTATGCGGAATTAGTGTCCGCTCTTCTTTCGAATGACGCCCTCACTTTAGAGTGAGGGCTTTTTCATGCTATAATAAGAAACATGGATGAACTCAAAAAGAAACTGGAAAACTTGGGGGCGGAATTTTTGAAGGTTTATGAAAAACTGGCGATTACTGATAAGCTAAAACGGGTTGCGAAGTTGGAAAAACAGGTGGCGGAGCCGGAAATTTGGCGAGACGTGGCAAGGGCGACTGAGCTAAACCAAGAACTGGCGAGAATCCAGAGTGAGACCGAGCCGTATGTGCTGCTAAAGGCTCAAATTGAGGATTTGGGCGAGTTGATGTCAATTTCGGATGAAGGGATGAAAGATGAGTTCGAAGAACAGATTGGGGCAATGGAGACCGAGTTTAATGAACTCAAAAAAGCTTTGCGATTTCAGGGGCCATACGATGCGAGCGATGCGATTGTGCGGATTACTTCTGGGGCCGGTGGCACCGAGGCGATGGACTGGGCGGGGATGTTGGAGCGGATGTATTTGAGATTTTTTGAGAAAAGGGGCTGGAAGGCGACTTGCCTAGAACGAGTGGAGGGGGAGGAAGCCGGAATAAAAACAGCGGTATATGAGGTGGTTGGTACAAATGCCTACGGTTGGTTGAAGTCTGAGCATGGCGTACATCGGTTGGTGCGTTTGTCGCCATTTAACGCAAATAATTTGCGACAGACTTCGTTTGCGCTAGTGGAAATTTTGCCGGTAATTAAGGCGGATACGGATGTGGAAATTGACGAGAAAGATTTGCGAATTGACGTGTATCATTCGGGCGGCCACGGTGGGCAGGGGGTGAATACGACGGATTCGGCGGTGAGGATTACACATTTACCGACCAATACTGTGGTAGCGATTCAGAACGAGCGAAGTCAGCATCAAAATAAAGAGAAGGCAATGGAGATTCTGCGAGGAAAGTTAGCACAGATGAAGATGGAGCAGCATGCGGAGACGATTGGCGAGCTGCGTGCGGGAGAATCGGCTGGATGGGGCCAACAGATTAGAAATTACGTATTGCAGCCTTACAAATTAGTGAAAGATACGCGGACGGGCTATGAAGATACGGATCCAGACGGGGTGCTGGACGGAAAACTGGAAGGTTTGATAGAAGCTTATTTAGAGAATAACTAGTTTAACTAGTGTTCTCGCGTAGAAGTGGTATTTTTTGCCATTTTATGTTATAATATGGTGATTGTAGTACTTTAAAATATTTGATTGAAGGAGGGGGCTATGAGAAAAAATAGCAGAAGAGTAAAAGTGGTAGAAGATAAATACAGGGCTGGCCTGGTTTATAGGTGTGTAGCTCGTGCCTACGTGGAAGGTTGGTATCCAGAGATGGATAAACATGCCTTTGACGAGATTTTGCTCAAAGGGAGCATTGACGAGATCGAGGCGTATGCCAAAGTGAAAGAAATCATGTGCGTGACGGTTGCTCTGCTTCGTTCTATCTTGAAAAAAAGCAATATCCACTTAGTGAAGGATGCTTTTGAAGTACTGATGTACAGCGAGACGCCGGAGTATGATCTGGAGGAGACCATCATCGAGATTAGGCTGAGAAACTATTCTTTGGCAGACAAGATTTCTATCAATCACGCATTAATTTCGGCCGCACATGATGTTTGGGCTGCTGCAAATTCGGACTGGTTCTTTGACGAGAAGAAGGCAGGACAGAGGTATTTATTTATGCCATACGAGCTGATTGGCGTTGAACAAGCTTTTAAGTTCTATCTTTTTGTCAAGGAATTGATGGCTCTGATGGAGCTTAATGCCAGCGATGAAGCGCTTGTGGATGCTTTCTATGAAGCTAGAGCGACGTTCTTCGAAAAAAACGATATTCTCACGAGGGAAGAATTGATCGACTATATCATGAAGGCCGATTTTAACCCCTTAGAAAGGGATATTGTGGAGAAACTGAGAACCGATCGTGAAATTGCGACGGAAATCGCTGACCAGATAATTGATCAAATATGATGCCCGAATAGGGCAGGAAAAAACCGAGGCTAACGCCTCGGTTTTTCATTGAGGGGGGATATTCAGATTATGTTGCCGAGGCAACAAAACCAGGATATTATAAGTAGTATTGTTGCGGCGCCGAGGCAGTAGCCGCCGGCGTTTTTGAGAGACATCGTGGTAGCATCGTCATCATCGTTGACGTCGAGCTCGAAATTACCACGTTTCTCTCTGATGGCAAATATCAGAATAGCAACGGCGAAGAATAATGCCGTGATGATAATCTGGATAATTGCTAATGCTATTCTCCCTTGGTTGAAGGAAGCAATAGTATCAATTGGCCCCATAATGAGAGCCATGATGCTAGCTAACAAAATCGCAATGATATACATTTTATCCTCCTTCTTAAAGTACAACCCGTTGGAACGGGCAAAACAGATGGCCCCAAGGGGCCGATATCTATATTATAGCACATTTTGTGATTTTTGTAAATGTGACAAATTAGGGGTTGGCAAGAGGAAAAGTCTGTGATATAATGTAGGAGTTACCTAGACACAAGGAGAGGTCCACCACACTCACGAGTGGAAACCGCCCTAAAAGTCTAGTTTTAATAGTGCAGTTTTGCTTGGTGTACAGAGGCAAAAATGCAACGAAAAACACCTGTTATAGGCAGGAAAATTGATGGTTTTGCCTGTTGTACAGAGGCAAAACTCTCAAAATGCGCCTAAAAAGCGTGGAGTAAAAGTAAATAAAAGAAAGGAATAGGATGCAAGTCATTCTCGGCACCAAAATTGGTATGACCCAGATTATCGGTGAAGAT
>JAUMXR010000028.1 GCA_030528995.1 Candidatus Saccharimonadota bacterium
AAATGGAGAAAAATATGGCTACTATTGACCAACAATTCGTAGAATATATCGTAAAAACTTTAGTCAACAATCCTGAAAAGGTAGCAGTCGAGCGGACAATTGATGAAAAGGGTGTGCTTCTGACTTTAACCGTTGATCCATCAGATGTGGGCAGAGTGATTGGTAAAAGAGGAGTTACTGCGCAGGCAATTCGTGTATTGCTTAGGGCACTTGGTACCAAGCAGGATGCGCGCTTTAACTTGAAGATTATAAATACTGATGGCGGCGATGGTGAATCGGAAAAAGAAGAACCGGTGAAAAAGTCTGATGAACCAAAGGAAGAAGCTGATGAAGAAGCAACGGAAGATGATGTTGAGGAAGATGTGGGTGATGAAGAGGAATCGGACGACGAGAGCGAAGAAGAAACTTCAGAACTAGCTGAGAAAACTCGTGCCGAATTGGCCGATTTGGATGATCTCGATATCTAAATTATTTTACAAAAAGTGCTTGACAATTTAACATGAGCGTGTATAATTAAATGTAAGCTAACTGCGAGTTCAGCTTATATAACACAAAAGAGTTGAGAGCTTTTATATGTCTAAAAATCGCCCGCCGTTGAGGGCGTTTTTTAGTGTTGACAATTTGAAAAATTCGACTATAATTAGATACAAGAAGTAGTGTGTCCTGTTTTTGTATAGTCTCGAAAGTAGCGAAGTCGGGATGGGGGACAGGGCAGTAATCTTCGGCGCTAGGGCGAGAACCGCCAAAGAGATTATCAACACTAATAAAAAAGAGGTAGAATGGCTACAAAACCAAAGTCTGGTGAAAGAGTATTTTTCACCGAGGGGGACCAAGCTCTGCCAATTCCGGATCTAACGGCACACCAAAAAGATTCGTGGGCAGACTTTGTGAAAAACGGGCTGAGGGAAGTTTTTGAAGAGCTAAACCCGATTGACGACTATACCGGGCAAAAACTTTCTTTGCGTTTTAAAGATTATTATTTTAAAGATCCGAAAGAATCGGAGCGAGACGCAAAATATAATCTTGCAACCTATGAGGCACCACTACATGTCTTGGTGGAACTAGAAAATAAGACTACCGGTCAAAAGAAAGAACAGGATATTTACTTCGGTGATTATCCTTGGATGACCGAGCGTGCGACGTTCATTATCAATGGTACAGAGCGCGTGATTGTGTCGCAGCTAATTCGTTCGGCTGGTGTTTTCTTTAATGCCGAAACAATTGGCCTGAAGCGCTATTACGGCGCGAAGGTTATTCCTGGTCGTGGGGCTTGGCTGGAGTTTGAGACGGCAGTAAACGGCGCAATTTACGTAAAAATTGACCGTCGTCGTAAGATTCCGGTGACAACTTTCCTCAGAGCACTTGGTATGACCAAGACTGAAATCGAGGATAGTTTCAAGGATATCGATACCGGTGAGCAGAAGTATATTGCGGCCACGCTTGAGAAAGACACAACGTCTAACCAAGGTGAAGCTTTGCTTGAGGTGTATCGTAAATTGCGTCCAGGTGATTTGGCCACGGTGGAAAACGCTAAATCGATGATTGAACGAACCTTCTTCGACAAGAAGCGTTATGATTATTCTAATGTCGGTAGATTCAAAATCAACCGTCGTTTGGGCTTTGACACACCAAATGAGCCAGAGTTCAGGACTTTGCAGATGCAAGACGTTAAGGCTATTGTGGCGGAAATCATTCGTTTGAATAATACCCAAGAAGCTCCAGACGATATCGACTCGCTATCGAATCGTCGGGTGAAACTAGTGGGTGAATTGGTCCAGAGGCAATTCCGTTTAGGTATGCTAAGATTGCAACGCAATATTCTAGACAGAATGTCGATGGCAAACTTGGAGGAAGTTACTCCTTCACAATTGCTAAATTCACGCCCAGTCGTGGCCGCTGTGAAAGAATTCTTTGCTACCTCACAGCTTTCACAGTTGATGGATGAAGTTAACCCATTTTCTGAACTTGCGCACAAGCGTCGTTTAAGTTCGATGGGTCCTGGTGGTTTGACCAGGGAACGCGCTGGGTTTGACGTGCGTGATGCGCACCCAACTCATTACGGTCGTATTTGTACGGTTGAGACGCCAGAAGGTGGCAACGTGGGTTTGGTGCTAAACTTTGCGACCTATGCTCGTATTAATGAATACGGTTTCATTGAGGCTCCATATCTAGTAGTCAAGAACGGTAAAGTGACTGACGAAGTAGTATATATGGATGCAGATACCGAGAATGATATGATTATCGCAGATGCTTCAGTGAAGCGCGATAAGAATGGTAAATTCGTAGAAGACTGGGTGTCGGCTCGTGTCCATGGTACGCCAGCTCAGGTGGAAGCTTCGCGTGTGACACATATCGATGCGGCACACAAGGAGATTTTGGGTGTTTCGGCATCACTTATTCCATTCGTAGAGAAGAACCGTGTTGACCGTTCTCTCATGGCTTGCGCCATGCAGAAGCAGGCTGTACCTCTACTAAAGCAGGATAATCCGATTGTTGGTACCGGTATTGAGCGTGAAGTCGCCAGAAACACTTCACAGTTGGTACTAGCCTCGGGTACTGGTGTAGTAAAGAAAGCCGACGGCGAAAGTGTAATTGTAACTTACGATAAAGGTGGTGACCAAGAATATAAGTTACAGCATTTCGAGAAAACCAATGATGATCGTTGTTATAATCAACACTGTGTGGTGGCCAGAGGCCAAAAAGTCAAGAAGGGTGATACCCTGATTGAGGGTGCTTCAATTAATAACGGCGAACTAGCGCTCGGTCGTGATTTATTGGTAGCATTTATGCCTTGGCGTGGTTACAACATGGATGATGCGATTGTGATTTCGAACCGTTTGGTCGAGGATGATACCTTGACTTCGATTAATATTAAAGATTTCGATGTTGAAGTGCGCGAGACCAAGCTTGGCCCAGAACAAGTAACGCGTGATATCCCAAATGTCTCTGAGCATTCTTTGAGACATCTTGGTGAAGATGGCATTGTTACGGTTGGCTCGGAAGTGAAGAACGGTGATATCTTGGTTGGTAAAATTACGCCAAAGGGTGAACAGGAACTAAGCTCGGAAGAGCGATTGCTTCGTGCTATCTTTGGTGAGAAAGCTAAAGACGTACGTGACACTTCAGTGCGGATGAACGGTTCTTCCACTGGTAAAGTGGTAGATGTTCGTGTCTATACGCGAGAACAAGGTCATGAGCTTAAAGCCGGCGTTATCATGCAGATTAAGATTTTCGTAGCTGAAATGCGTAAGATTGGTGTAGGTGATAAGCTTGCCGGTCGTCATGGTAACAAGGGCGTGGTTTCCCGTGTGTTGCCAGTAGAAGATATGCCATTTATGGCTGACGGTACGCCAATTGACATCGTACTTTCACCAATGGGTGTGCCTTCACGTATGAATCTAGGTCAGCTATTCGAAACCCACCTTGGCATGGCGGCGAGAGCGCTTGGTTATAAAGTAGCGACCCCGTCATTTAACGGTGTGCCAGACGAAATCATTAGCGATGAGCTAGAGAAAGCTGGCTTTGCTCGTGATGGTAGAGTACAGCTTTACGATGGTCTAACTGGTGAGCCATTTAACGAGAGGACTTCGGTGGGCGTAATGCACATGTTGAAGCTTCACCACATGGTGGAAGACAAGATTCACGCTCGTTCGACTGGTCCTTACACAATGGTGACACAACAGCCGCTCGGTGGTAAAGCACAGAATGGTGGTCAGCGCTTCGGGGAAATGGAGGTCTGGGCACTTGAAGCTTACGGTGCTGCGACTACTTTACAGGAAATGCTTACCATTAAGTCTGATGATGTTTATGGACGCGCTAAAGCTTATGAAGCTATCATTAAACACGAACCAATTGAAGGGCCGAAGTTGCCAGAAGGTTTCAATGTGTTGGTGAAAGAGCTCCAAGGTCTCGGTCTCAAAGTAGATTTGTTGGATCACGGTGAATCGGCTGATGCGGGCGATGTAATTGAGAAAACTTCAAAGGAAATCGAGAAGTCTAAGGATGACCAATCGATTTATGATCAACATAAAAAGGATACCGAGCCACAGATTTTGGATCTCGACGAAGATGAGGCCGAAGCTATGATGGAAGAAGAAGGTATCGAAATAACGGAGATTGACGAAGACGATGGTACAGTTGATCTCGGAGAGGAGTTCTAAGATGGCGTGGATGGATAATTTTATCAGCGCTTCAGACTTCGATTCAATTCGTTTGTCGGTGGCAAGCCGAGACGACATTTTGAATTGGAGCTATGGCGAAGTAACCAAGCCGGAAACGATTAACTATCGTACTCAAAAACCAGAACGGGACGGTTTGTTCTGTGAGAGAATTTTTGGGCCAACGAAAGATATTAATCCGCATGATGCTAAGTTAAAAGGCGTGCGTTCGCGTGAAGCGGCGGTTGATAAAGAAGGTAACTTGGTAACTAAATCGATTACTCGTAGGGAGCGTATGGGGCATATCGCACTAGCGGCGCCAGTCGCACACATTTGGTTTATGCGTGGTGTGCCTTCGGCATTGTCTTTGTTGCTTGATATTACGGTAAAGAATATCGAAAAAGTTGTGTATTTTGCGACCTATCTTATCACTGATGCAAAAACAGACGAGGTAACTAAGGCTTTAGAGAGTTTGGAGAGCCAGACCAATGCGGCTAAAGATGCGATTAAATTGCGTTACGAAAAAGCCGCAAAAGAGGAAGGCGCCAATGTGAAAGCTCTAGCCGAGGAACAAACCAAGGAACTAGAAGATTTGCAGACTGATTACCTATATCGCAAGTCGACTTTGGAATCCTTCAAGAAGGGTGGCGTGATTACGGAAGTTCAATATCGTAATTTGCCAGAAGAATACGAAGATTTGATTGAAGTTGAGATGGGCGCGACCGCAATTAAAAAATTGCTGGACGAAATTGATCTTGACAAGTTGATTGAAGATTTGCGTAAAGAAGGCGAGACTGCGAAGGGACAGAAGGAAAAGAAGATTCAGAAGCGCTTGAAGACTTTGGAAGGAATGCAAGCAGCGGAAATTAAGCCAGAAGATTTAATTCTGACTGTAGTACCGGTGATTCCTCCAGATTTACGCCCGATGATTGCTTTGCCTGGTGGTCGGTTTGCGACTTCAGATTTGAACGATTTGTATCGTAGAGTAATCAACCGTAACAATCGCTTGAAAAAGTTGTTAGATTTAAATGCACCTGAGGTGATTTGTCGCAATGAAATGAGAATGCTTCAGGAAGCTGTGGATGCTTTGATTGATAATTCAGCGGCACATGGTTCACGAGGTGCTAGCTCGACTAATGGTCGTCGTAAATTGAAATCGTTATCCGATCTCTTAAAGGGTAAGCAGGGACGCTTCCGCCAGAACTTGCTTGGTAAGCGTGTGGACTACTCTGGTCGTTCAGTGATTGTGGTAGGTCCGGAACTAAAGCTTAACGAATGTGGTTTGCCAAAACAGATGGCGCTCGAGCTATTTAAACCTTTCGTGATTTCGTGGTTAATTAGCAATGAGCATGCTAATAACATTCGTTCGGCCTCAAGATTAATTGAGTCTAAGGAAACCGTAGTATGGGATGCTCTTGACGAAGTGATTCAGGGCAAGTATGTACTTCTCAACCGTGCTCCATCTCTACACCGTTTGTCGGTACAGGCTTTCCAGCCTAGATTGATTGATGGTAAAGCGATTAAACTTCATCCGTTGGTGGCGTCAGGTTTTAACGCTGACTATGATGGTGACCAAATGGCGGTACATCTACCTTTGTCGGATGCGGCGCAAGCTGAGGCTAAGGAGCTAATGTCGGCTTCCAAGAACCTGTTGAAGCCTGCGGATGGTTCTCCGGTGCTTGCTATTTATCAGGATGTGGTGCTTGGTGCTTATTATTTAACTTATGATAAGCCCGGTACGGATACTGATAAACCAAAGGCGTTCTCTTCGATTTATGAAGCAGAAATGGCTTACGATCAGGGAATTATCGCTTTACAAACGCCAATTCGGGTGTTTGCGAAGAAAGAAATTCGCGATACTACACTTGGTCGTGTGATTTTCAACGAGATTTTGCCAGCTGACTATCCGTTTGATAACTCTGTACAAACGAAGAAGCATTTGTCTAAGGTAATGGCAGACATCTTCGATTTGTACGGTGCCGACGTGATGGTAAAAACTGCCGATGATTTGAAAGATTTAGCGTTTGAATACGAAACAATTGCTTCAATCTCGACAGCAAAAGATGATTACCCGACCTACAGCGAAATCGATGACTTTATCGCTGAAGGTGATGCGAAGACGGCTCTGATTCAGCAAGATTACAATGATGGTTTGACTACTGATGAAGAACGTTACAAGCTAACGATTGCGAACTGGCGTGATATCGATAAGAAGATTTCAGAATTCTTGTCTTCGAAGCTAGCGGAAATGGATACTGATATTGCGGTGATGGTGAACTCTGGTGCTCGTGGTAATATTTCGAACATTAAGCTCGCTTCGGCCGAGATTGGTATCATGGTGGATATTAACAACAACGAAATCGAGCTTCCAGTGAAGTCTTCGTATAAGAAGGGCTTGAATACTCTAGAATCCTTTATTGCGACACGAGGTGCGCGTCAGGGTCAGGTGTCTACGGCGCTTCGTACTGCTGACTCTGGGTATCTCACTCGTCGTCTTGTCGATGTGTCGCAAGATGTGTTTACGACAGATGAAGAAGCAGAAGATCCTGGGTTCATGGTTTACCGTAATGAAACTGAGGCTTCAGGAATTGAGTTTAGCGCTCGTATCGTCGGTCGTTACACCGCTGAGCCAGTACCTGGCTATCTTGAAGCTGATGAACTAATCACGAAAGAGATGGCTGAACAAATCGAAGCTGATGAGAAGATTGATGCTGTGAAGATTCAGTCTGTACTATCGACTACAGCGGTGGATGGGATTCCGCGTAAGAGTTATGGCGTTGATATGGCAACACGTGAATTGGTCGCTGCGCATGAACCGGTTGGTGTGATTGCGGCACAATCTCTTGGTGAGCCTGGTACTCAGCTGACACTTGATACGAAACACGGTTCTGGTGTGGCGGGTTCTGGTGCTATCGCAAGAGGTCTTCCTCGTGTGGAAGAGCTTCTCGAAGCTCGTACGCCAAAAGGTCAAGCCTATGTTTCGCCAATTGATGGCGTAGTGGAAGTACGCGAAGAAAATAGCCACTACCTAATTACGGTTTCTCCTCAATCTGGTTCGGTCGAAAGATTTGAACTTGAAGGTCGAAAGCCAATGGTCAAAGATGGCGAGAGTGTAAAAGCTGGTGCTACTTTAGTAAAGAAGAGTGGCAATAAGCCGGCAATCAAGGCTCCTGAAGACGGCGTGGTTGAACTAGTGAAAGATGCGATTATCTTAGTGTCAGTGGCTGGTGCGCCAATTAGAATCGAGGTACCTGGTGATGCTGAATTGACAGTGAAATCTAACGATACTGTCAAGGCGGGTGATAGATTGACGACGGGTTCTTTGAACCTACAAGATTTGCTAAAGTACAAGGGAATCGAGGCGACTGAACGCTACATTATGAATGATGTTTTGAATGTGTATGCGGCACAGGGGCATGAGATTTCGCCAAAGCACTTGGAAATCTTGGTACGCCAGATGTTCTCTAGAGTACAAATTACTGACGCGGGAGATTCGGAATTTGTAGTAGGCGATATCACATCGCGTGCAGCGGTCAGCTTGGCAAATCGCGAACTTGAAGCTGCCGGTAAACAACCAGCGAGTTATAACAATTTGTTGCTTGGTATTACCAAAGTTTCAATCTTCTCGGATTCGTTCTTGTCGGCAGCATCCTTCCAGGATACAACGCGTGTGCTTATCAATGCGGCTATCAATGGTCGTGTCGATCACTTGCGTGGTCTTAAGGAAAATGTGATTATCGGTCGCAAGATTCCAGTAGGAACTGGTGTAGCGCCTTTGTCTGATTTTGAGATATCGAGCTCTAAAGTTCCGACTGAAGAAGATTTGGAAAATCTTTAAACAATAAAAGCTCCCGAGTTGAACTCTCGGGAGCTTTTTTGTTTATTTTCTGTTCCAAAATATTATAAAGTGTGATATGATAGTAGATAGTACAAATCAGAGGTTTTTATGCATTTCAAGACTATTTTCAAATCCCTAAAAAATAAAGATATGTTGAAGCGAGTATTGATTATACTCGGTATAATTGTGGCTTATCGCTTGTTGGCGCAGATTCCGGTACCAATGGGTGATGCTTCGACTTTTAGGGAAGCAGTCTCAAACTTGATGGAAAAGTCTGATTTCTCGAATTTCTTGAACCTGATTTCTGGTGGTGGTCTCGCATCGTTTAGTATTATCTTGGTGGGTTTGTCACCATATATCACCGGCTCAATCGTAATTCAGCTTCTAACTAAGGCGATTCCTTCGCTTGAAGAGTTATCAAATGACGGCGAGGCTGGTCGTAAGAAAATCAACCAGTGGACTCGTATGTTGACGGTGCCACTAGCAATTGTCCAATCGATTGCTTATATCTTCATTTTGTACCGTTCAACTTTATCGGCAAATATCGCAAGTGATTTTGTACCTACTTTTGGTGATTGGGCTTTGTCTGTGACGGCAATGACGGCTGGTTCTGTGATTTTGATGTGGCTAGGTGAATTAATCACTGAACAGGGTGTAGGGAACGGTATTTCTACTTTGATTTTCGCTTCAATTATTTCGCAATTACCGACTACAATGGCTTCGCTCGGCGCATCGTTGTTTGATACCAGCCAGGGCAGTTTGAATTTATTTGGTTGGTTGGAGTTACCAGTTAATCCAACGACGTTCTGGATAATTTTAGGATTTGGTTTGGCGATGTTGGTGGTGATTTACTTCTTAGTGAAGCTAAATGAAGCACAAAGGATTATTACGATTAACTATGCGAAACGAGTACACGGAAATTCTTCCTATGGCGGTATTAAATCCATTTTGCCGATTAAGTTGATTGCGGCAGGTGTGATTCCGGTAATTTTTGCAACCGCTTTCTTGTCGTTGCCGGCGCTTATTGGGCAGGTAATCACGACTTTTGATTCGGGTAATGAAATTGGTGCGACGTTGGTTTCGGTTTTCTCGGCACCGTCGGCAAATAATTTTGCGACAACCTATCCAGACGGTATTACTGGGCAATGGTTTGTATATCCAGCGTTATACTTTATCCTGGTGTTTATGTTTACATATTTCTATACATCAATTATCTTTAATACTAAGGAGATTGCCGATAATCTGCAGAAACAAGGTGGATTTATCGAAGGCGTAAGGCCCGGTATAGCAACTTCAAAGTACCTATCAAAGGTCGTAAATCATCTTGATTTGTTTGGTGCTTTAGCGCTAGGTTTGATTGCGATGTTGCCATTTATTACGGATTATATCTTTATCGTGGTAACTGGCGCTCCGATTGGTCTTTCGATTTCGGGCACGGGACTTCTAATTGTGGTGACGGTGGCGTTGGAGAATCTAAGGTCGGTGGATTCGAGGGCCTTAATGATAACTTACGACGATTTTAGAAATGACGTTGAAGATTGATTTTAGTTGGCGAAGGTGCGTCAAATGGGTGGCTTGGGGACTGCTTGGGTTGTTATTATTGATTTTTATCATCCGTGTGATTTCGTTTGAGAACTATTATTATGATGCAAAAGATGGTAGCGAGAGAGCTGTTACTGAGAATGTGGCAAGCATTGAAGTTGTTCAAGAAGAGTTAGTAGAAGAGGAGCCAACGGAGACTGAGGTAAGAGAATATACGGTACCAGCCGATCGCCCAAGATACTTGACGATAGATAGGCTTGGCATCTATAATGCTAGAATTTTGCCGATGGGGCTAACGGATGAAGGCGCGCTTGATACGCCAAGGAATATTTTTGACGTAGGGTGGTATGAATTATCTGGCAAACCTGGTCAAGGCGGTACCATGTTGATAGATGGACATAACGGTGGTCCACACGTAAGAGGGGTATTTAAAAATCTGCCGAATTTAGCTGAAGGTGATATTATCGAAGTCGAGAGGGGCGATGGCATAGTGTATAAGTATCGCGTAGTGGAAAACATTGAAGTGTTGTTATCTGAGGCAGATGCTTATATGGCGCAGGCGGCAAAAAGTCCGGTGGTTGGGAAGGAATCGGTATCTTTGATTTCTTGTACTGGGGAATGGTCGCAGCAGCGCGGAACTTACCTTTCTAGACAGTTCACAAGAGCCGTGCTTATAGAGGACTAGTATTTAGAATTTTTTCGCGGTTCGCTTCACGCCGGGATGATTTTTCCAAATTTTTTAACGGAAATTACTCTTGTCTCGCGGCTGTCTTCACGGCTCGCAAGAGATAATTTCCTAAAATTTGGAAAAATCCTCTCGGGTTTGCTCAATGCTCTAAAATTCTAAATATTAGTCCTTTACAAAGTATGATTTTTGTGCTAAACTAGAAAGGTAATTTATGGCTAGTCAAAAGGAAGTGATTAAGCTCACGGGTAGTGTCGTTGAGGCGCTGCCGAATACCCAGTTTCGGGTTGAACTCGAGAATGGTCATATTATTGTTGCCCACATGAGCGGGAAGATGCGAAAGAATTACATTCGTCTCGTTCCGGGTGACAGAGTCGAGGTTGAGTTAACCCCTTACGATCTTACAAAGGGTAGAATCAGTTTTCGGCTTAAAGATTAATATTAACTGTTGTAATTTTTACAACATTTAATAGATATTAAGGTTAAATACTAGTTGCAAAAGTATTTAGCAGTAATACTTTATTAAGTGTGGCAGAAATTGCGACGCTAAAGGAAAGGATTTTAACACAATGAAAGTACGCGCAAGTGTTAAAAAAATCTCCCCTGATGACATTATTGTACGCCGGAAGGGTGTGCTTCGTGTTATCAACAAGAAAAAACCTAAGAATAAGCAAAGGCAGGGTTAAATTATATGGCTAGAATAGCTAGTGTAGTAATCCCGTCAGATAAGCAAGTGTGGATAGCACTGACTTATGTACATGGGATTGGTCGTACGACCAGCAAAAAAATCCTTGCGGAGGCTAAAATCGAGCCTACCACTCGGGTGAAAGATCTCA
>JAUMXR010000007.1 GCA_030528995.1 Candidatus Saccharimonadota bacterium
AATCATCAGTTTAAAAAGATTCATAGTTAAACTATATTTCTGTCAATGCATCAAATACTAGCTCTTTATTCTTATCTATCAGCTTCACCCTCGCCCGAATCTCATTTTCACCAATTTCAATCGCTCGCGCCAAAGCCAAATCTTCCCTCATCGGTCCGAAGAAATTCACATATTTATTCAGCTCGTCTTTCGTCCTCGCCAATTTGCCAATAATCGTCGGGTAATCACTCAAGGTCTTATCTCCGCCCGTCTTTTTCACCAATTCCCAATTCTCACGCAGCCACCCAAACGCCCTTTCCCGGGCTTTCGGATTTCTGTATAAATAAACAAACAAGTACAACTGATCTTGCGATTTCACCGTTTCGTAATCACCCATCAAAGCCAGCAACTTCTCAACTTGCTTCTCGTCCCGCGTCAAACACGCCGCCATCAAGTAATCAAACTTTACATCCGGGTCCGCCGTCGTTTTGTATTTCTCCAAGTATTCATCCACCATCTCGGGTTCCAAATATACCTTTGCGCCCAATATATCACTTCTAATTTCTTTATCCATTTTCGCGGGCTCGCTGTTATACATCTCAGCCAACTTAGCAAGTCTCTTCTTATCTCTCGCAAAATAATCCAAAGCTAACAAATTTGCCCTCAGCCGAATCATATCCTCATCATCTTCATCCCTCGTCACAAGTCCAACTTCATCCATCTTTTTGTCAATTAGTCGCAAAACATACTTCCTTAACAGTTTCTCTCCCTCCGACTCGTCATCAAAATACACTTTCAGATTCCCAATCAACCCAGCCACTTTATTCCAAACCGCCGGAGCCGTCTCATCCTTGAAATGCATCGCAAGCTCCACCAAAGAATCCGCACTCGCAAGTCCCGACCGCGTAATCAAGTCTCTATCAATCAAAAGCCGCAGCTTTTCTTCCAAAGCTAATTTCTCAAAATCCTTTAGTCTCGCCTCAAACTCTTCTTCCGACAGATTCAACACATAATGCCCACTCATATCTTCCGTAATTTCCGGCAATGGCCAATCCGACTCCGTCATCTTACCCCCATCTAGCAGGAATCTCTTTTGACTAAACTTCCTAAAATCGCCTTCAAGATTCGTAATCACTGGATACCCCGGTTTGTCAATAAACGCATGCATTAATTCCCCTGGGTCAAACTCCGCATACGGCTTAAGACAACGCCACAAATCATCCCCCACCGTATTCTGATATTTATACTTATCAAAATAATCCACTAAACCTTTACAAAAATTGTTCCAGCCCATCAAACGAATCAGCATCAACATCAACCTCGCCCCCTTCGCATACACAATCGCCCCATCAAACAAAGTCGCAATTTCTTCTGGCTCATGTACTTCTTGATGAACCGATTGGACACCCCTATACGCATCACGATTCAAAGCCGCGCAGGCATCCCCAGTAAAGAACCCCTCAAATATTTTATATTCTGGATGAATCGCATCCACCGCATAGTATTCCATCACACTCGCAAATGATTCATTTAACCACAAATCATCCCACCATTTCATCGTCACCAAGTCACCAAACCACTGATGCGATAGCTCGTGTGCTACCGTAAGCGCTACGCTTTTACGCGTTCCTAGCGTCGCATTCTTAGACACTAGCATCATCGATTCCCGATAAGTCACTAGCCCCCAGTTCTCCATCGCCCCCGCTTCAAAATCCGGCAAAGCCACCTGTGTCAATTTTTTCAAGGGATACGGCTCACCAAAATTATCATCATAAAATTCCAAACTCCGCGCCGCAATTTCATTCGCAAAATCCACTGTCTCAATTTCTTGTGCCAACGAACAATAGGTCGTAATTTCTACTCCATGCTCGTTCTTCACCGTTTTACCATGAAATCTACCAATCACCCACGCCAGCAAATACGTCGACATCCTCGGCGTCGGCTCAAAAACCGTTGTATTTTTTACAACATTTTTTACAGGCATATTAGATAATACCAAGTCGTCTTCATCTGGCACCGTCAGCGATAATTCAAACACCGCTTTCGCAGCCGGTTCATCAATACACGGAAATGCTTCACGCGCATAATGTGATTCAAATTGTGTTGCCACAATCGTTTCTGTCTTTCCATTGTATTCATAAGTAGACAAATACGCCCCCTCCATATTTTCGTTCAACTTACCATTATAGTGTATGGTTATTTCCGCCTTACCCAGTTTCAGCTTCTCAATTTCCAATACTTCCCCATCCGCTTTGAAATCTACTTTCAAACCATCCACCAACACATCAGTAATGTCGAGCTTCACCGCATGAAACTTCACCGCTTCCTGCAAAACCTCCCCCGACACTACGACCACGCCACCAATCGTCTTCTCATCCTTATCAATCTTAATATCAAGCGCATATCGTTCCGGCACAAAATAATCTAGTAATCTTTCCATAAATATATTATCCTAAAACATTAATGTAATTTAGCGACAGTTGGCAGTTTGGCCGGCTTCAAAATTGGCTCAAGTTCCGCCTCCTCAAGCGTTTCATGCGCCAACAATTCTTCCGCCAACTTATCCAATACTGCTTTATTCGCTTTCAAAACTTCTTCCGCTCTTTTCGCCGCTTCTTCCGACAAAGCCTTAATCTCCGCATCAATCAGCTCCGAAGTCTTTTCCGAGTAGGGCTTGCCAGTCGTAATGGTATAATATCCAACTTCTCCCTCCGGAAACACCATATTTCTGAGACCCTTGCCCATCCCCTCTTCCACAATCATCGATTTCGCGAGCGTCGCTACATTTTTCAAATCCGACGAAGCACCAGTTGTTACCGCATCCGCACCAAAAATCAATTTTTCTGCCACGCGACCACCCATCGCCCGCGCCAAAATATCTTTAAGTTCATATATACTCTTATAGCTTCTGTCTTCCGGCGGCAAGAACCAAGTCACCCCACCAGTCGCCCCACGCGGAATAATCGTCACTTTGTGCACTGGGTCCGAATCTGGTAGCACATGCCCCACCACCGCATGCCCAGCCTCGTGATAAGCCGTAATCTTACGTTCTTTCTCATTCATCACCTTACTTTTTCGCTCCGGTCCAATCGCCACTCGCTCAAACGCTTCTGTCACATCCGCGTTCGATACCGCCTTATGCCCTTCCCGCGCTGCCGTAATTGCGGCTTCATTTGCAATGTTTGCAAGATCTGCACCCGACGAGCCAGCCGTCTTCTTAGCAAGTGCTTCAAGATCTACATCCGCTTCCACCGGCTTACCCTTGAAATGGACCTTCAAAATCTCCAAACGATCTTTTCGCTCTGGTAAAGTCACATTTACGTGTCGGTCAAATCGCCCCGGCCGTAGCAACGCCTTATCCAACATGTCCACACGGTTCGTTGCTGCCATCACGATCACACCCGAATCGTTATCAAACCCATCCATTTCAACTAAAATCTGGTTCAAAGTCTGTTCATCCTCACGCCCAGCGCCACCTCTCGCATCACGCTTATGTGCTACTGCGTCAATTTCATCGATAAAGATTATCGACGGGGCATTTTTCTTAGCCTTCGAAAACAAATCGCGTACCCGGCTCGCACCTACGCCTACAAACATTTCCGCAAATTCCGAACCCGAAATTGAGAAGAACGGTACATCTGCTTCACCCGCTACCGCACGCGCCATCAAAGTTTTACCAGTACCTGGATCACCAGCTAGTAGTACGCCCCGCGGAATCTTCGCACCCAATTTCTCGTATTTCTTTGGGTTTTTCAAAAAATCTACGATTTCTGTCAAATCCTGTTTCGCCGCCTCGTTGCCAGCCACGTCTTTGAAGGTCACTTTCTTTTTATCTGGCCCATACAATTTCGCTTTTGCCTTACCAAATGCCATCGATTGATTACTCGCAGCCGTCGCTTGCCGTATCATCCAGGAGAAGAAAATCACAATCGCGATAATCGGCAAAACCGTCAAAGCAATATCCAGCACAATTCCCCAACCATTTACATCTTCTTTATATTCAATCGTAGGATATTTGGATTCGCAAGTTTTCAGCTCCTCGCCTTCCATATTTTCACAATGATTCACCAAGCCTTGATCATATAATGTGCCAGAACCGTCTTTACGCGAAATCTCCGTCGGTTTTTCCTCACCCTTCAAGGTAATTTCTAGGCTCTGCCCCGTCACTGTAATCTTCGCAATATTGCCATCTGGATCGTTTGCTCTTGCTATCACTTCCGAAATTGGTACTTCCGTCTGTTTCACCCCATTTTGATTCAAATTCGCAATCACAAACGCTGCAAAACAAACCAATACAAAAGTAAACAAAATACTCCGCACGATATTTGACGCATTTTTATTATTATTCTGCCCCTTAGGACCATTAAGACTTTTTTCCGCCACTTAAAATTCTCCTTATATCTTACTATTTTATCATATTAAACTCAAAATGTGATATAATAATATTATCTGGGTGTAGCACAGTTGGTAGCGCGCAACGTTTGGGACGTTGAGGTCGCAGGTTCAAGTCCTGTCACCCAGACCAAACCAAGACGACTCTCATAGTCGTTTTTTTGAGGAGCACTATTGTTTTTTGTCTTTACAAACAGTTTGCTAAGTTTTTTTCTTCCATCTCCCCTGGTCATAAACATTACCAGAGTCATCGCGAAGCGTCCCATCGCTCATTCTTGTTAGCTTCATCGTGCTTTTGCCAGAAATATTCTCATATTCAGCGCGCTCAATCCTCTCAGGGCGCAGAGAAGCAGACGTCTCCACCGGCGCATACTGCTGTCCACCACCTCGAAAATTCTGTACAACATTGACACTTTGTGGAGTAGCACTAGCCCAAGCCTCAACCATTTCCCCACTAACAGATGAGCCATCATCATTTCTAATTGTATTATTTGCTGCAACGCCTTTTTTCATCAATGCTTCAGCGTCACTCTTGAAATTCTTGGCTGCATCACCAAGTGAAACCTTGCCCCCATCTGTAATTTTGGCTGCAGTCGCCGCTCCGCTCGCAAGTGCTCCAAACATAATCTTTTTATCTTCAGAAATATTCGGGTTCATTGCCATGACTCGTTGAGCCATAGTCGTAGAAATTTTACCCGCAGCAGCCATGCCTGCCAAACTATCCCCAGACAGTTTGATTAGGTCCTCAGGCTTGTACTCATCTGGTTCAATCGGCTTGTTCATGGCATAATTGCCATAGTCACCCAGCGCTATGTCTTGACCAGTTACTTTATCTTTCCATCCACCAGACCGCATATAATGATTAAGTTCAAAGTCCGAAGCAAGGAAATCATTTCCATATGCTTTCGCAGTTTCTCGCATCCATTGATCTTTCTGTTCCCTCGACATACCACCCATCAAACCTTGATTAATAGCGAACCTCACCACTTTGGCGATATCTTTATCCTTCAGATTAGATGATTTCATAGCCTGGATAGCGGCATTCATACCAGATGTGCTGCCCTTGCTTGCGCTTTCCAAGAATTGACGGTAATAATAATTTTGTTCATTAGTCGTGTCACCCAAATCGGCAAGAGACGACAATCCTTCAATCCCTGCCGTATCCAAAGTACTTGCAGCAGCTATTCCAGAAGCAGCCAGTGCGCCAGTCAACGCGGCATTAGCAGCCTCGGCTTCGCCAATGGTTTTCTTTGCCTGTTGCACTCGAGCCGCCTGACGCCTTGTAGCCGCCGAACCAAAGAATTTAGCGCGTTTCGCCTTTCGCTCGCCCCTGGCGGTCAATTGCCCTTCTCTATTAATACCGGCTCTTATTCGATTTCTTCGTTCCAAACCCATACTTTGTGCGTTCTTATACACCTCACTGCCCCTTGCCCTGCTAGTCGCACCCTTCCTCGCCCGGTCGCCCATACCAGTTAGCATTCCACCAACCTTACCCATAGCTGCAAACGAACCTTTCAGTACCGTTGGTATAAAGAATATCGGCACAATCCCCACAATCATAGCCGTCAACGCTTTTAAGAAACCGCCACCTGCGAAATTCACCGACAAAAGCAAATTCGACACATAATTACCACCGCCCACAAGCAAACCACAAATTGGGTACACTAATAATAATCCCTCAAAGAACTTCCACCATTTGTCGAACAGCTTCTTTGTATTCGGCAAAGCGTAGCACATCACAGCAAGCGGCGAAATCGCTACCAACACTACAATTGCTGCTTCGCGAATCGCCAACAAAACAAACAAGAAGAAAATCGAGATTGCCACGCCTAAAGCTGCCACCAAAATAGAGAGCACGATGGCCGGATTTCTCCATATGGTGCCAACCATTATTACCAATGCGCCCAATATCGCCACACCAGTCAACACGGTCGACCCTATTGCCTCAGATTTTACTGTTGCCTCAGGTATTTCCAAAGTGGGGGTTAGTCCACTTCCTAGGCTATCAAACAATGCCCTCAATGCATTCCCCAAAATGTTCGACAAGTCCACAAAAACAATACATAGAATATACGATAGATTAATCAGAATCGCCACCACAATCAACTTAGGCAAAATTTTCTTAATCCCATAATTATCAATACCAACTCCAGTCAGCTGTGAGAAAATCACCACCAAAAACAGTATTATAAACGCGATATTCGCAATATTCCTAAACGTCTCCCAAGCAGTCCTCACCCCCTCATTCCCACCCGAAAACAACTGCGGCTCCACTCTCAACGACGGCTCAACAAAATCTTCATACGCGTCCTGTGCAGCTGTACCTAGCCACTCCATGATTGAACAAACAATCCAACCCAACTTCTGCGCCCCACCCGAATTCGCACAAGTCGGCTCCTCGGTATCACCCCCACCATCATCTTCTTCCTCCTCGTCTTTTGCAATATCCGAATATATATCCTCTGACAAACCATCATAAGACTTCTCATTACTCAACCAATCCAAAACACTTCCAAAAGTACCCATAGTCAATGATGAAGTTCCATTAATTGCCAGTGGCTCATTTAAGATTTCATCAGCTTCCCCCTCAATATTGATTTGACACCACACATCCGCTTTTGTTTTTAGTGCATATTTTGATTGGCCACGTTCACCGCAATCCTCAATTGTCATATTGGAATACTTCTCTAACATTTTTTGCAAATAACGATAATACAAAGAATATACATAATCCGTATTCCAATAGTACAAATTTGACGTTTTCCCACCTTTTGTAGATGTAAGATGTGGGTAATCATCCGCATTTACGCCAACATTAATCAACATATCCGAAGCGGCAATACCTTTACTTCCACTCGGTAACACATATACAGCGTCACTGCTTTCCAAATCCTGTTGTGAAACATCAACATTACCTACAGACGTTACAGTAAAAACAACATAAGGATTAGGGAAATAATCCTCAAAATAAGTCCCAAATGCTTTTTTTAGTTCAGTAATTAAGCTAGAGTTGCTAACCGCCGATTCTATATCGTCTTTTTTGCCAGCCATCTTCTCCTGAAAGGCGTTTGTGAGAGTATCGTTACCATTTATCCCGGCCCAAACTGATATTGAATACGTTCCAAAACCATTTGAATCAATACACATCCTAGTATCTTCATCCCAGGTAGCACCTTCTGGACAAGAATCTTTATAGCCCATATCTCTGACTATCAATGGGCCGTTATCCCCACCATTTCTTCCAAACTCAAATCCAATTTTATGTTCTTTACCAGCATTATCAACATAAGAGGCTTCCATGGAACCTTTTTTGCCTACTATTCCAACTACAGACCAACCACTATTTTCATACTGCATCTCCAATTCCAAATTTGAACTGACAGAAGGAGTTTTTGTGTTTGTTTGGCTATGATCCTTTATCGAATTCAATTTAATCGTCACCTTTGTTGCTTCACCACTGGCGCCTCCACCTTCAACATGGTCAAAAGCATAACCCCACCCCTTCAACGTAGAGGGCAAACCATACAGCTCCCTCAAGCTACGCGCGAAATTCGTCTCACCACTCCCATTAAGCAATTGAGCACAATCCAAGTAACTTTTCTTACCGCTAAGGGAGTTTCCGATACTAGTAGTTAAAATGTTTTCACTATTCGTCCAATCAGAAGTTTTGAAAACAGTAGTTATACCGTATCCTTTCCCACCAGTACTGTAAAAAGATTGATCGAAAACACCTTTTTTAATCTCACTATTGGCATAAGTATCATAACAATCATACACACCTTGAAAAACAGACAGCGAATATAATTTATCGTCCGATATTACCTTTGCCGATACATTATCTACGCCAATAACCCCTACAACCAACATCCCGAAAGCTATAAACAGAATTTTAGCAAATAATCTACGCATTTTTTAGCTCCTGTTCAACTTTATCATTCATTTCGCTAATTGTTTTCGACAATTTATTTTGCGTTTCTCCAGACAGAATCAGGCTACGGAAAGTACTTTCAGGAAGATAATCAAGTATGGCAGTTTCATATTCAGATTCTCCGTAATACTTTTTGGCACAACCGTCAAAATATAACTCGTCATCATAACAGCCTGCTTTAGAATAAAAGCTAAGCTTGTTTATGAATGATGCATAGTATTCTTCCTCAGTATTGCACAAAACGCCTAAACCATTATAACCATAACACGCTATTGTGTCATTAAAATAATCCCACACAACATCATCACCCTCATCTAGGTATAATTGCTTAATTGTTTCTGTTTCCTTTTCATAATTAATAGCATTCTTCAGTATCTTTAGGCCATCCGAATACTCATCAATCAATTCGGAAGACAAAACATTTTTCACATCACCCCAAAAAACTTCTTCCTGTTTTGATAGCCTATCATAATACGACGAAATAGCCTCACCTGACTGATTACTAATCGCAACAGCGTAAATATAGTCAGAACTCTCTATATCAACGACCCCATCACCATTCACCAATAGTTCAGCTAGTTCATTAAACCCAGAAGTTGCCAAAATACCCGAATTTTTAATTATATTACTAACAAGAAAATATCCACCAACACCCAACAAAACCAATACGATAAACACGACAACCCCAATTATCCATTTCTTCTTATCTTTTCCACTCCCCCCAATCACAATATCGCCTGACTCTGGGCTAGTCGTCATGGGGTTTATCCCCATCTGATTCATCATATCCATCCGACTCGTCTGGTACGCCTGGGCTTGATCGGTCTGGCCCACTTGCCCCATCTGGCCCAATCCATTCGAGGCCATCGAACCACTTACAGGAGCTCCGCTAGCAGGAACTGGGCCACTTGCGACAGGAACACTGCCAACATTCATCGCACTGTTACCGGGCACACCACTACTGGCCCCCGGGTTATTCCCGCTCGGACCAAAACTACCAAAAGAATTGTCTTGAGATGTAGGATCCATATATCACTCATTATAACATAACCATTTTCAAAATCTAGACCAAAAATCCAACAAATCCTAACAAAAAAATCCATACATTCACGACCCATTTTTTCCACCAAAAAACGGCAGTCCCTTCAAAAGGTCCTGCCGTTTTTCTTGACCACCCGTCCCATCCGTGAAGCGGTCAGCAGATTATTTAACAAATTTCTTGCGGCTAGCAACGAAATAACCAAGCGTGGTTACCACGGCACCTGCGCCCACAGCACCAGTCACAATCGTACCGGCACCAGTGTTGGGAAGCTCCTCGGGAGTTTCAGGAGTTGGCTCTGGGGTAGGTGTAGGAGTAGGGGTTGGCTTTTCATGACAACTCTCATCATCCTTCTTTACCATCACCGAAGCGTCATCTTTGTAAACAGACTTTTTGACCGTAGCGCTTGCCCAGTTTACAAGCTGGTTAGAACCACAAGCCAAAGTCTTATCAACTACCTTACCAGTAAAACGCACATAGGCATTACCCTTAGTAGAGTAACTACCAATGTTAATACCAGAAGTAGTGACAGTATTATCAGCTAGCTTCACGCCACTCTGATAATTAGCATTGTAAAGATAAGTGGTGTCATTCACATACTCTACGTTAGTAGGAAGTACGTCACGAATCATCACATCATTTACGGTTTCAGCAAGCAAGTTTTTGTACTCAATTTGGTACTCAACTTCATCGCCAACCTTCGCATCAACAGCTTCAGACCAAGTCTTGGTACCCTTGATACGAACAGTCTTAGAAACCTTTGCAGCTACTGAGCTGTGAACCTTGACGTCAATAGTTACAACACCAGAGTATTCGTAACAGCCAGGGATTTCACCATTCATCGAAGTGTAACCAAGCGTTGCGCCTGAGATAATCACATCGTTTGAAAGTTTGAAAGTACCCTTGTTGTTGGTATACTTAGCCGAACCATCAACGTATTCAAGATAAACATCTTCGTCTGCATTTAAGGTTACTTCATCCCAGTAACGCTTAGGAGTTGCATTTGAAGAATCAATGTAACCAATAATCGTTTGAGATTTAGCAACAGTTGTTGGAATTGAGAAAGTAGCTTTTACGCCCTTTGCAATCGCTTCCATGCCCTTTGGGCTGTTGTTGTGAACAAACAAACGAATCGTGTAAGTTTCGCCGTCTTTCACATTAATCGTGTTAGCATTCCAAGTGCTGACCTCAGCGCCAGCAACCTTAGCGCCCACGAAATTCTTTTCATCACCGATTTTACCGTTAGAAATCGAGTTAAACGTAATGGTGTCCTTTAGTTCACCTTTGTTAATCTGTTCAAGTGTATAACTAGGACGACCATTGTCAGAGTCACCCCAAGCATTCACCATCACAGGAGCAAGCGTACCAGCCATCACAATCGCAGCAGCCGAAACGCTTAAAATAGATTTATAAATACTTTTCATAGTATCTCCTTCTTATTAATAATAATTAAAAATAACGCTAATCCATTGCTTTGCCAGATTGTTAAATTTCATCTGCACAACCAAATCATCTCAGTCTCAAATTTCTAAAACTTGGATGAAGCCCGGCGGATAAACCGCCGGAGCTGTCAAAATAATGTACCAAGCCTATTCAGCTTCATCCTGCTATCTATCTAACATCAATCCGGCGGGCCTCCCCATTCGCCCGCTGGCTCAGTCGTTATTTCCTTGCCAGTATCAGCCGCAACGGCTGGCTCCTTAATCGGAGTCACCTCATTTATCGGCTTACTATCTGGCCCGTTGCCCGTATCGCCATTATTGTCGACATGGACTGGCGTCGTCGGCTGCGTCGGGTCAGTATTCTCAATTACTGGCGTGTATGACGGCTTATTGTCGTCATTGCCGGTTTTCTGAGTCTCATTGATAGACTCCAGCTCTTTCATGTCCTCTACGTAATCATCATACGATTCGTAGTGACTCGAATTCTCCGGTTGGTCTTTCGAGGACTCAGTCGAATCCTTACCGGTGTTAGTGTCTTCACCCGGCCCAGGGTCATCATTCGGCTCTATATATTCATATGTCGCCTTCTCCGGGTCCTTGTTGTAGGTTGTTGTCTCCGGTTCCGGCGTCGGTCTCGGCTGCGGAGTAATATGCATTATCTCCTCCACATCCGTTGGCTGATAACCACAGTTGATTCTATACGCCACCTCAAAAAAGTTATCTTTGATTTTGAACGTATAGACCAACTCATACCCACTATGGTCATCAGTCAGCATCACAATGATGTCAGGGACACCATCGATAGTAAATGGATTCATGTACATCTGGTCGGACACCGTCCAACATTCCCTTACTTCAACTTTTACAGCTGAATCGAGGAACGCGAAGAAAGCGTCCAGATGCTGGTAGAACACCAACTGGTCGTCCATAAACTTTTCTTTCGTCAAGTTCATGGTTTTCGCCCAGTCATGTTTGCATGACTCGTAGAACTCGCCCAGATAGCGAGTGCCGACATTGGCATCAAGCCATGCCATATCGGCCGCCGCAAGCGCGGGGTCGACTTTTAATCTTGCCCTAAACTCCTCGTCATAATATGACGCTTCCATATGCTCCCAATCTAACGGATTCCAACCGAAATTGTAATCGTTGTCTGGGTCCACATCATTAAGAAGCGACAGGTTAAAAAATGCGTACCAAGGTCCCAAAGTAGGAGCCGCTTGCGGCACCGTCTCATCTTCAATCACCACTTCTCCCGATTGGACGGTAGAGCTTCTTGGCTGATTATTAAAACCAGGCCAATAAACCCTGTTTACCAACAGCAGTACAATCATCACAATTGCCGCTACAACCGACAATATGGCTCCAAGCCCATAAAGAACTTTAGAGTTATTGTCTAACTTTTCCGGGTTCCTCAAGTGCAATCCTCTGTAGTGATAAACGAAGAAGCTTATCAACACAATTGCCCCACATATAGCCAGTAATAGTAGCGGTAATACCTCTACTAAAGTAAGCCAGCCATAGTTGGCAATCTCGATGTATTTTGCCACATGACAACCCGTAACGGTCACAACGGCAAAAATACCTGCGGTGACGAGAATCTCGTACCATCTTGATGCCTCGTTCACTGCCCGCCAAGTACCGTAGACCATTGCAACTACAACGCCCAGCATGGCGATAGAAGCAGTTTCGAGGCTTACTGGCGCAAAACAGTACGCTAAACCTACAAGTAGGCCAAAAACAACTGCTTGCAGCCATCCACTAGCGCTAATCCTTCCTTCATACTTTACGAATCCACCACGTGTTCTCACCCGCGTGAACCCGCCATTAAGCAGGAAATCCTGGAACACTACCAACGCCGCCATTGCGACGGCCAATATTATACCCACAACTACAACTTGCGTAGTCATAGCTTTTCACCTCCTTCTATCACTTGTCGGAGGTCCCACCCCCGAACTAAACTAAAAGTAAACTTGGGGAATGATAGATAGCTCAGATCTCATTTGAAATCTGAGATGATTTGGTTGTTAATGGTCTTCGTCGTTCAAAAACTCCCTAAACTCAGACTGATTACATTATATCACACAACAGTAAAAAAGTCAATATATAAACCATAAACTTAATCGATTATCAAAATCAACTATCACCCCTGTAATCAATTCGTCTCACACTTCAAATTTGGATAGAACCCAGCGGCAAAACGCCGCTGGGACTATAATAAGGTACATTTGCTATCTTCGATTAATCTAGCGGGCCTCCCCATTCACCCGCGGGATTATTACTCAAATCGTCCATCTGAGCCCTGTATTCATCATAAGATGAATAATTGCCGCTATTCTGCGACTGCTCATAGGATGATTTATCATTATTTGGTTCCACATTCTCATAAGAAGCCGCCTCCGGCTCCTTCTCTGGAGCTTGAGTGGTTGTTTCAGGTTCCTTCGTTGTCGTCTCCGGCTCCTTTGTTGTAGGTTCCGTAGTTGTCTCTGGCGTCGGAGTTGTCTCTGGCACCGTCGTCGGCTGTGGTACCGGATTAACCTGCGGCGTGGTTTTCATCACATCCGCGATATTAACCGGCGGATAACCGCAGTTAATCCTAAGCACCACCTCACGGGGCTGCGCATTTGTGTAAAAAGTATACACAAGACACCACCCCTCGCCATCACCGGAGTCCATCACTATAACATCAGGCACCCCAGTGGACGTAAACGGATTCATGTAAAGCTGGTCATGAATTCCGTGTCTATACTGCACATCCCGATTCCCCGAATTCAAGAATTCGAAAAACTTATCGAGATTTGTGAGATAAGTCGTCTTATCCATCTCCATAAATCTAGTTTTCGCCAGGTTTATAGCATTCAACCAGTTGCCCCCACTCTTATCATAATCGTCACCAATAAACCTGGTACCAATCAGAGCATCTACGGCACCCATTTCAGCAGCCGCAAGAGCAGGGTCTATCATCATACGATTTTTTACATCGTTATGATAGTACTCCACCTCTCGGTATTCATTGACTAGGTTCGGATTATAACCGAAATAGTAGTCATTAGTCGCATCATTATCCCTAAGTAAGCTGGGATTATAGAATGCATACCAAACCTCTGGTTTTTCGGTCGGTTTTTCCGTGACAGGTTCTGCCGCCTCCGTAGTCTGAACTTCAGACTGATTACTCGGAGACGGCTGGGTCAGAAACCCTGCCACTTCACGCCAGTCACCAGCAGGTAAATCGCAATTCCTAGCCCAACAACGACCGTTACTACCGCTAGGAGCGACAACAGCTTACGCTTGTCTTTGTCTAAGCCATGGGGGTTGCTGTCAGCGTGATATCTCAACACTGCAGCGATAATCAGCGCGACACAGATAGCTAACGCTACCCCTGGAATTGTCATCAAAACCGACAACCAGGCGTAAGACCGCATCATGCCGCCCATAGCGATAGCACCCATCTTTGCTACAATCCGTGCTACTATCAGCATTATGATAAACACTATCACTTCTTTCGGCGATGAAGCCTCATTGATGCTCCAGTAGGCAATATAAACCATTACCACTATCATAACTATGAGACTAAACATGCCAAGTAGTGGCTTAGCTACCGCAATCGAGGCAAAAAAGCCCACTACAGCTGCCAATATTAAAGCACGACCCCAGCCTGTGGCATCTACTCCTCCCTTAATCTTAAGCCTAAAAGACCCATCTTCATCTTTATCGAAGATATGGCCATCGTTCAAGAAGAACGATTCAATCAGACACAGCACCAACATTATGATGCCAAAAAGTAATAAAAAACCAAATTTCATATCGATACCTCCTTCAAGTATCTTCTCGGAGGCCACGCCCCCGCACTAGTCAATAAGAACAATTGGGGACTTTTTAGATAGCATCAGATTCCATTTGAAATCTGAGATGATTTGATTACTTCGCAAATTGTTAAAACACCGCCTCGTTCCCTGTTAATCCAGAACTCTGCATGCTATAATTATACCACACAAACCCAAAAAAGTCAATAACATAACCACAATTACCACCCTATTTCAAACAAAGAAAAAGCCCGGCTTAAATAGCCAGGCTTCCCGGTATAAACATACCGTATTGTAACTCTTTCGGCTTACAATTTCCTATAACGATATGACTCATCTGCTGTCAGTGGTCTGATCAGCAGGCCGTCTTTGTCCGCCCATGCGTAAACGCACACAGCGGTATGCACTACTCCAGGTTCTTCGGTATTGGCGATACAAATTGCGTCCGCCTCATAATACCGCAGAATTTCTACTCCGGTACCCAGCCTGATATGATAGGCTTTCACAACGTGATGGGGCACCGGTGCCTTCGGGTATACCTTATCGTAGTCACTAAGGACTTCGATAGGCGCAGAAGCAGAAGCTCCAACAGCGGCAACGACAGGCGCAGAAGCAGAAGCTTCCAGCTTAGCAATTCTACCTTCATGATTGCTAAGCGTCTCATCGTGCTCTCCGAGCTTCTTATCGTGCTCATGCAGCTTATCCTGCACTTTTTTGAGCTCCTTCGGATCAATTTCCGAAAGTTCTTTGGAGCTCTCTTTGAGCTTTTCAAGAACCTCCGTCAACGGGTCCTTCTTAGGGGTGTCTGCCACCTTAGGTTCAGGTTTGTCAGTTGCGGTTCTTTTTAATTCATCTATTTTTTTACTCATTAGTAACCCTCCTTGTTAAATAGATTTTTTCGCCGAAATGTTAAGTTACAATTGTCCTAATTATAGCACACTCATTCATTTTTGTCAATACTTAAAACATAAAAAGTTTACATATGCCAATCTTCCCTCCGTTCTGGTTGCTATTTTCGCTACTTTCTGTTACAATTAAAAAGTGCCGCCATGGTGGGATTAGCTCAGATGGTTAGAGCGTCTGATTGTGGTCCAGAAGGTCGTCGGTTCGATCCCGATATCCCACCCCATAGCACCTTGCGGGTGTAGTACAGCGGTTAGTATGCAAGTTTTCCAAACTTGAGATAGGGTTTCGACTACCCTCACCCGCACCAATAAAAAAATAAGTCCTGAAAGGACTTAATTTTTTATTGATATGGCGAAGGGTAGGCGAAACCGTAGGTTTCGCTCATCGTAGGAGGTGAGTATTAATCTAAAACTTGTTTTAGATTAATCGAACCGACGCCCGATGGAAGGTTTTTACGCAGTAAAAACCTCCTACCCTCACCCATCGACAACATAGCTTCAATGGGAAGCGAAGTCAATAGTAAAAAACAGCAATGTATCATGGGACATCCGTCTCATAAATTGCACTGCCGTTATCGGTCTGGCTGGTTATCAAATTTTTGTACTTTCGCTGCTTAACATACCCGCCCAGCCCACCCTGGAACGGAACGAAAACTAACTAACCTAGGAGCCCGGTGCGACCAAGCAGCGGATAGTCCTCCCGCTGTACATGCCGTAGATATCGTCCGTGCCTGGGTAGACGTTACCACTAACCAAGTCCAGACTGTAAGCGCCGCTGGGCGAATTGTACGTAGATGACCAATAGTAGCCACCGATACCGCGATAGCCCACCGAACCGCTGTACACGTAGCCGGAATAGACGAAATTATTAGGATACTTACGGAAAGCTTTATTGGCAGTATCACCAGCGGTATTGGTAGTGGCACTACTATAATATGAATTATAACCATTCGGGGTATCCTCATAAGCAGTCTTTACTTCGTTCATTATCTTGAAACCTAGATTATAGAATTCACGATAAGTAGATGGGGAACCGGTTTTATTTACTTCAGTAGTACTATCAGACGCATAGGCGCCACCGCCTGTAGGCAGATGCCAACCAGTTGGGCAGAGAGAAGTGCCGGTGGTAGATTGGTTATTAGTGTTGTTGGGGTTTAGGTCTGCAATAGCGGCGTGCCAGGTGTAATAGTTGCCGTAGCTGTACATACCGGCATTAGATGTGCTGTTGGTAGATGTACCAGCAGTTGGATTCTGCGGACGTTCTGATTCATTAGTTGGGGTATTTACATTATTAAATCTTGGCATACGATAGGCGGCGTTGCTAGTACCAATGTTTATGGTGTCGTTGCTTCCATCATTACTATATAGGTTATTGGCGGCATAAGTTGGGCTGAATTTATCCGCATTTTCTGGGGCAGCGAGGCCTGAGAAGTTACCGTAAGTAGTGCTTGCGCCGTAACCTTGAGCCAGAGTGCCATCGGAGTTGTGAGCCGCGGTGCTTTCTAGTCTGAGGTTCTCAATCATCCAACAGTTACCATCTGCCAGTTTAGCTACGGCGTAGGTTTCATTGTCACGCTGATCAGTGAGAGCAGTGACGGCACCACTGGCTAAACTGCTACAACCAGACCAACTTTGGATACTACCGGCTGACTTAACCCATACAGCGTAGAGAGCAAGCCCATCGTTAGTGCCGGTGTATTGTCCAGCGGTGAAAGTAATGTCTTCATTCGGACCATAGAAGTTGGCATTGGCGTTGGTGGCATAGTCATAAGCATCAGACCAACCAGCGAAACCGTAGCCTTCGCGACTAAAGTTGGAAGCAAAGAGTTTGGCGGAAGTAGCAGAAGATGAGATGGATTGACAGCCCATCGTACCTTCTGCTGTAGAGGCGTTGGCGAAGTAGTTGATACAACCACTTGTAGCAGTTTGAGGTTGGACCGGTTGTTCGCTAGCTGGATGAACGAGGGTGTATTTAACTTGCCCATTGTAAGTTCCTGCTGGTTGAGTCTTATTGATAAAGGCTGCATAAGTCGTAGTGAGTTTTACTCCACCAGTACCAGTGGTCATATCTGTAGCAGAGTTCTTATGAGCTACTTTAGTATATTCTGCTGGCACATTATGATAACCACCAAAGCTATTATCTAGTGAAAATGCATTAGTCCCAGTCGCATCACCAGAATCCCCAGCGATAGCTAGTTTCATCGCCCAGTTAGATGTGTTACCACTTTCAGCTGTACCCGTAGCAATATCATAAGTACTTCCTAGTGTAGCATTAGTAAGAACATTTTTACCAAATTCATTATCAGTATAACCTACCGCATATACTGCAAATCCAGCTGAATCATTACAAAAGGCATGTAATGTGGTGGCGCCAATATCTGCCGTATAAGTATTGTTCTGGATTTCAGCATTATGAGTATTCATACCAGTACCAGACATTGTACAAGAAACCGGTACTGCAATATTGATTTGATCTACCACAGAATCATCCGCAGACACTTGATTAGGCATTAAAACAGCGCCAGTCAGAAAGACCGCGCCAACGAAACTACTAATTATAATATGACCTTTATGCATATGTTTATTATATCATATTTTTGAAGAACAAAATAAACAATCTACCAGGACTCAAAAAGTCGCTCTTCGTCAACAAGCATGGTCAAATTATTGACATAATGACCCTTGTTTGATAAAATTGAAGTATCGAAGTTCCTGCACGGGGTGTAATGCTCCTACCGCAAGAACTTCTTTTTTATGAATTAGGCTGTAACTCATCTTCCAGACCAATGCACGCCCTTTCATCTTCCCTCATAAATATTTCAACAGTTATTTAAAAATGCACACCTGGGGTGTGCAATTTATGAGGGAAAATAACTTTAAGCGTAACTCTCCAAACTGTCAATTAAACACAATAAAAGTAAAATAATCATTTATGGTTATTTTTAGTTTTATCAGAGTGGGGTCAGGAGAGATTTCTACCCTCACCCGCACCAATCATAAGCGTTTTACAACCCCAATACTACGGTAAAAGCACGAGCAATCCCCGCACTATTTCGGCAACAGCAAAAACGCCACCGTCCCGGCCGCCGCACCCAGAATAATTGTGATAATAATCGTCACTACCAAACTAACTTTCTTATCCTTTTCTGGCTTAGCGATTATCGCTACTGGGCCCGAAGGCTTCTCTTCCGGCACTTCGACCTTCCTCTGATAGGCATTTTTCGATAGCGGCCTCTTCGCGACCTTATCCTGATTAATAAACGGACTCTTCGGCATCTTATAGGTAGCCTTCTGCGCATTCTGTACATTCTGAGCGCTCCGCACACCTGGCGCAACATTCCTAACCACTTTACTCTCAGAGTTTTCCACAGGTTTTTCCACAGGCTTCACCGCTGTTTTCCGGCTTTTCCTGCCCAGTAATCTTCTCGACTTTACTTCTTTCAAATCAGACCCTTTTTTAGCTTGCGCACTACCCAAAGGCTTCTTCTCAACCTCACTACTTACAAACTTAGTATTCAAATCTTCAATCACCCCTAGCTGCAAATCATCATCGGGATTAATTCCCCTCTTTACCCTACGTGCAGTCGCACGAGGAGCTTCCGGCATCGAACGATACACCACCTCGGTCTTTTGTACCTGCGATGTGCTCCTAATCACCCTAGCATTACCAGCACCATTAATCCTAGCACTACTTACGCTTGCACTACGTACATTGGAACTGCTCATGCCAACACGACTAGCAGTACTAGCCTTAACACCCTTCGGCTCAGCCCCTTTCGCGTTCGCATTTCGAGCACCGCTCGTCGGTACAAAATCTATGTATCTTTTATTCATGACCTCACTCTTTTAGCTGTCTCAATTATATCAACGAATTCACTTAGAATCAAACTTGCCCCACCAATCAAAAGCCCATTCACACCAGGCACTGTCAAATATGCCCCAGCATTTGATGTGTTCACGCTTCCACCGAATAGTACTGGTACTTTTTCCGCCAAATCCTTACCATAAGTATCAGCTATCACTTTGCGAATCAATTTCACCACTTCAGCCACCTCATCCGGCGTCGCAATTTTCGCCGATTTGCTTGACGAAATCGCCCAAACTGGCTCATAGGCGATAATTACATTATCAAGGTCATCATCCGCTACTTCTGACAAACCCCCAATCAATTGGTCTCGAATCACATCCGCCGTTTCCCCAAACGCCCGTTCTGATTCCGTCTCACCAATACACAGAATTGGCGTAATCCGGTTCCGAATCGCCGCAGCAACTTTCTTCGCCACCATCTTGTCATCTTCCCGCAGTATATACCTTCGCTCCGAATGTCCGATAATTGCATAATCCACTAACCCCCTCAGTTGCGAAAACGACACCTCACCTGTAAAAGCCCCGTAATCCCGATAAAACGCATTTTGCGCCGCTAACTTCACTTTGTGTCTATCTATCTGTAACGACAAAGGTTGTAACGCTATCAAAGATGGCGCCACCACTACATCAACATCACGATAATTCGGCAGGGTTTTGAGTATTTTATGGAGATAGATGGAAGCTTCTCCCACCGTAAAATTCAGCTTCCAATTGCCCACAATATAAGTTTTCATACCTCTATTATAACATATGTTATAATGAAAGTATTATGAAAAAAGTACTAGCATTTGACATAGACCAAACTTTAAACGTCGCCAAGACCCCCATCACTGACGACATCGCCGAGTTGCTAATTAAGTGCCTCGACCATTTTGAAATCTGCCCCATTTCCGGGCAAAAATTCGACCAATTTCTTGTTCAAATCGTCAATCGTCTTGAGGATAACGGCGTCACACCCGAGCAACTCACCCATCTCCATCTTTTTGTTGCTCAAGGCACCCAATACTACCGCTTTGATGGCAAAGATTGGCAACAAATCTACAATTACCCATTAACCGACGAACAAGTTCGCAAAATTTCCGAAACCATCGAACGTGCTGCTCGTGAACTCGGCTATTGGGAGGAAGACAAACTCCAAGCCGGCGACGAAATCATCGAAAACCGCCTCTCTCAAGTCACTTTCTCCGCCCTCGGCCAAAAAGCTGGCACCGAAGCCAAATATGCCTGGGATCCCGACCATAAGAAACGCGAACAAATTGTCGCTCTTTGTAAGAAATACAGCCCCGAATTCGATTACGAAATCGGTGGCACCACCTCTATTAATGCCATCACCCCCGGCATGAACAAAGTCTTCGGCATGACCCATCTTCTCGAAGAACTAAAAGTCACCAAAGAAGACATTCTCTACTTCGGCGACATGACTCAGCCCGGTGGCAACGATTACCCTGTCGTCCAAATGGGCATCGACACCATCACCGTCCGCAACCACGAAGATACCGCCTTCGCCTTGCGTGGCATTCTCGGCGTGATATAATATACTTATGAATATTCTAATCGTGGGCAACATCTTAAAAGATGTTTATCTTAATCTCGACAGTCGCAACGAAAACTTTGAAACCGACCAACACGGCATCAAATGGCTCGACCTCAGTTTTGATGCCAGCATGCATCATTTTTTCAGCCAAAACATCAGTCTTGGCGGCTCCGCCGTTACACTCGAGGTTCTCACCAATCTTGGCATACCCGCCACCATTAATCACTCCGACCTCCATTTTACCCCAGACGGCCCAGCCGTCACTACCCCAATCACTTCCAGTCGCTATATCCTGATTTCTGATGGTGGCATCAGCTACCTTGCTCCCTCCAAATTCCAAATTTCCACTTTTGATCCCCCCGCGGAGCCTTACGACTATCTTTATATCGACCGTTCTGCTAGCTTGGACCAATCCGCTGCCAGCAAAATCCAAGCCTATCTTGACATTTCCCTTAACACTAAACTTATCCTCTACCTACACAATCTCAATAATCCCCATTTAAACTCTCTTATCCCCCGTTCTGCACTCGTTTTTGTCGAGAATTTTTCGGAGCTTTCTTCCGCGCCTTCATTCAAATCCACCCCTGTTTCTAATCTCGATCCTAATAAAATTATCGACATTTCCGAAACTCATCTCGCTAGTCAAAATATCACCGAACCTATCTCTATAGGCCGCATCGATATGCTAACCCATTTGTCGGCCTATTCCATTGCATCCGCCACTATTCTCGGCGCTTTTGCACTGGGCCTATCCGTAGAAGAGAGTCTCAAACTAGCTTGCCTCAACGTCGAGCATTCTCGTCTTGACTCCACCCTCACCCTCGAGAAACTTCAATCTCTCAAATCTACCACCAAAGATAATCTCGAGCTAATCGCGCAAAGTCTCGTTCTTCGCCCCAAAGGCATTCTCGCCGCCGACGAATCTGGTGGCAGCATTCATAAAAAATTCGACCAACTTCACATTCCCGATACTTACGACAACCGCCGTGACTATCGCAATATTTTCTTCACCACCCCGAATCTCGAGCAGCACGTCAATGGTATTATTTTATTTGACGAAACCGCTCGTCAATTAGCCGACAACGGCCAAAACTTCGTCGAATTCCTTACCGCCAAACGCATTATCCCCGGCATCAAAGTCGACCAAGGTCTCGAAAAATATTCCGATTCTACTCCTCCGCATTACAACCCTGCATCCCCGGCTCGCCCAGATGAAACCTGGACCAAAGGCCTCAGTGGTCTAGCCGATCGCCTCCAAGAGTATTATCAAATGGGCCTCCGTTTCGCTAAATGGCGCGCCGCTTTCGAAATCCGCCTCGACGACCAAGACAACATCATCACACCCACCAACACTGCCATCGATATTAATTGTCAAATCCTCGCCGATTACGCCCTTCAATGTCAAAAAGCCGGCTTAGTACCTATCGTAGAACCCGAAGTAGTCTACGACGGCTATTACACCATCGACCAATCAGCCGAAATCACCGGCAAAATCCTCGATTGCCTCTTCAAAAAGCTCGTCGATACCGGAGTTAACCTCCGCGCTTGCCTCCTCAAGGTCAACATGGTTCTCGCCGGCAAAAAATATGAAACTCAATCCACCCCAGCAGAAGTCGGCACTAAAACCGCCGAAACCCTCAAAAACCATGTCCCGTCTGAACTCGCCGGTATAGTTTTCCTCTCTGGCGGTCAAACTCCCGAACAAGCCACCGACAACCTCGCCGAAATCATTAAAAACGGACCGTTCCCATGGCCAGTTACCTTCAGTTTCGCTCGTGCTCTTCAAGATCCCGCCCTCTTTGCTTGGCAAGGCGACAACCAAAACACCGAAACAGCTCGCCAAGCTTTCCTCGAGAGACTCATCGCTAATACCTCCGCCTTGCAACCATAAAAAAGGCGCCGCCAAAGCGGTCGCCGTATCACCCCCTTACATTTTCGTCTTCCGTGCATCTTCCATGCATTGCGGGCAATATATCATCTCGTTTCGCCAAGACTCTAAGGCATTTCTAGTCCAATCCCCAGCCGTCAAAGCCTGGCGCATTACGCATCCGGGATTAGTACAATGATTGCCGAGATTAAATTCCGTGTTACTTCTTTCAGGATCTGCGGCAAGCCCAAAGATGTGACCCAACTCGTGTTGCACTAGCGTTTTAATCGCCAAAAACTTTTTATCACTTTCGAGATAACGGAAACGCGCCACACTTTGTACTGTAGCCCTCCCGCGAGCTTCCCCAAAACAAAAATTTAAGAACCTACCATTTCCAGCCTCCGCTGTTAAGTCTCGCGATACGAAGAACACATCAATGTGCGGATTTATCCTCTGCCAAGGTTCCTTATCGAGCAGATTCAATATGCTATCCGCAATCAGCTGAACCTTCCCCGAACGAGATAATATAGATGCATGCCTTACATACCAGTCCGCAGAACCATAATCTCCATTGGCCCACGGTTTGTTCGCATGGTTTATAAACTGCCTACCAGGAAAAAATTCCATGATTTGCTCTATGCCAGTGATTATTGCCCTAGCCTCGTTCTTACTTATTCCGCTATCATACATAATGTTTACATCCATCTTCATACCTCATCCTCCTATCAAACATATCGACACTTTAGACAAAAAATTAAAGAACAAAATCTTCCCTAATTATACCACATAATTCACAATTTGTCAATTAAACAACAAAGATTTCTTTTTTTGCAAACTCATCCCTAAAACTACGCTTCTCAAGTTTATCTAGGACAAACCACTATCGCGCAATGCTTTATCATATTGACTACTAAATGCATTTCGACAATAAGCTTCCACTGTGGCCCTATCATATTCCGCTCGCCTATCCGTATATCCACCCTTATCTAAGTCTTTGTTATATATAAAATCATTCGTCTCAAAATTTCTAAGCGTAAATCTCTGCACTCCGTATTTTTCCGTCAATTTATTCAAATGATTCAACTGTCGAATTAGATTATTATGCGCTGCTCGCCTATTTCTTTGATAAATACTAGGATCAAAACGCCTTGTCTCGTAATCTGTTTCATAATAAATATGCTCGCCCACACATCTATACAAATCTTGAGCTGCCCCCAAATCCGTCTCTTTATCTGGGTCATCCGATTTTTCGATTGCTTCATTTAGCGCTCGCTGCCTCCGTTGGTAAAAATCTCCTGCCGTCGCCTCAATCGACATCTCTGGCTTCAAGACTCCAATATTTTCAACCTTATCCCTGTCATATCTTGACCCAAATCTCGCATCCACCTCAGATGCCACCATTCTATCATAATTATACTTCGCATCCGATTCCCATTTCAGCAATTCTTCGTATTCTATTCTTCCTTTCTTTGCTCTCGATTCGAAACTCATCTCCGTATCAAAGTATTCTCTCGCCCAAAACCGCACATCGCTTTTCGCTTTTTCAAATCTATCTGCTCGAATACTCATTTCGCCCCGACTGGCATCCGATGCATTCAGCCCACCTTTGATTTCCCCTCTGTTCTGTTGTTTTATTCTTTCCATACTACTATCATATCATGATTTTTTCTCAAAAAAATGGCCACCCATTGGTGGCCAAAGATGCTATTTTTTCTGCAATACCGCCCTACGCGTAAGAGCGTATGCCAATTCCAGCATCTCTTGCTTGCACATTTCCTCATCGAGCCCTAGCTCAACATACATCTCTCGAATTTTCTTCCAATCGCCCTGCTCCAGACAGTCTTCGCCACCACATCTCAACCGAGAAAAAGTCGCGTCCCGTCCGATCCGACCGATAAATTCTTTCTTAAACTTCTCTGCCGGTATAGAATCGACAATTTTAGCAGCATCAAACAACTCTACCCCTCCTTTCTCTAAAGAACAAAAACTTAAGAGTTTTATGACTTAATTATATCATAAATAGTCAAAATTGTCAATTGAGACACCCAAAAATAGCCCATTCCTGGGCTATTTCTTTCATTTACTAACCAGTAAAACTATTCTGCGCCTTCACCAGCTTCTTCAGGCTTGCTACCGTTGTCAGCAGGCACATCTGCGGCTTCCATTTCAGGTTCCTCTGCTTCAGCTTCACGCTTTTCGGCTTCTGCCGCTGGATCATAAAGCGATGCCACCACCTGTTCGGGGTCAAGCTCTTTGTCAGCCAAAACTACGCCCTCAGGCAACTTAATGTCGGCAATTGTCAACTTATCATCAACATCCTTCATTTTAGATGCATCAATTTCGAGTTCCTTTGGCAAATCGGCCGGCTTCGCTTTTACGTCCAATTCTTCGATCGATTGCGTCATCGCGAAATGATAAATCTTTGAAGCTTCAGACTCTTCAAAACCTACAATCACCACTGGAGTAGTCGCTTCCACCACTTCCTTTGCCGAAATCGCTTGGAATTCAATATTGATAATTTTACGCGACACTGGGTCAATATGGACATCCTTCACAATCGCCAAATGCTTCTTCCCAGCCATATCAAGATCGATTGGTGAGTGATAGCCAGCCCCATTCAAGACCTTCTCAGTCGCCACGTACTCAGATGCCAACAAAATAGGCTCTTTACCACCATAAACCACTGATGGAATTTTCCCTTCGGCCCGTAAACTTTTTAATTTTTTGCCTGTAATCTCACGCTTCTCAAGCGTTAATTTATATTCAGCCATAATAATTCCTTTTAACTTCTCTTTATTATATCACTTATCTGTTAATTAATCAAATCTTCTTAACTTTCACCATTGCCGGACGTAGCACCTCCCCTTCGTAATAGTATCCTGGCCTCAGCACTTCGCCAATCACCTCCTTCTCGCCATCACCTTCTGCCATCACTGCCTCGTGCAAATCAGGATTGAATTCCACACCCTCACCCGCTTCAATCTTCGCAAGCGTCAGCTCCTTTAGCGTCTTATTCAGCGACCCCTCAAGTGGTTTCAACTCGGCATACGATGCAATTGCCCTATCTAAATCATCAAGCAAAGGCAACATCTTATAAACTGTAGCTAAACGTACCGCTTTTCGCTCATTCTCTTTTTGGAGCTCAACCTGCTTCCGATAATTTTCAAAATCCGCCCGCGTCCTCTGTACATCACCAGTCAATTCCGCAATCTTTGCTTCTAGCTCCGCGTATCGTTCTTCCCCCTCCACATCCCCCTTGTCTTTTACTTCCTTTTTCATAATATTTCCTCCAACATATTACCAGTATATCTAACTAGCGACATCACTCGCGAATAATTCTGTCGCGTCGGCCCTAGCACACCAATATAGCTCTTATCCGAAAATGGCGATCGGAATTTCGAAATAATCAAAGATACCTCCGAATTCCTCCCAATCGGATTTTCCTGACCAATAAAAATATTCAATGGCTCACCAGGCGCTGCTTCCCTTAGCCACGGCTCCAAATTATCCAATAATTTTGCCACCGATTGCACTCTTCTCGTATCCATAAACTCCGGCTGCGTAAATAACCGTGATATTCCCGATAGATACAACTGCCCACCAATTGTCGCCAAGCCCAGATTGCCAGTTAGTTCCACCAAAGAGTCTACTGCTCGCCGAATTGCCGCATCCGCCTGTGACTGCGAAGTTACCCTCACCTCTATTGCATGCGTACCACGCTCTAGCGACCGCTGCTCTACCTCGGAACTTCTATAAGATTGCGCACCCCCTTCCAAATTATTCACATAAAAACGATACCCCGCATCTGTCGGCACGCGACCCGCTGAAGTATGTGGCTGCGCGATTAGACCAAGAGATTCCAGCCTCGCCATCTCCGCCCGAATCGTCGCAGGCGATACGCCAAAAAGCTTCGCCATCGTCACACTCCCCACCGGCGAAGCCGTTTCCGCATATTCCTCGATAATTTGACATAGAATCTGTCTTTGTCGCTCTGTTATTTCCATACCTTAATTATATAAAACTAGCACTAAAATGTAAAGAGTGCCAACTTACCCCACTCCCCCCAATAGTCCATTTACTTTTTAACAAACTTGTGGTACAATGAAAAAACGCAATTGTTGTGGCCAATATGGCCGGTACCTTACAAGGAGGATGGTTATGAGTAACAGAAAGCAAATTGGTGGAACTCAATTTTCATGGGAACGCAAGAACGGCAAAATCAATGTTTACATTGAAAAAACCGCTCAAGGTCAAAACACTATCGCAGGCACCTACGATGTCAAGACCAAAAGCTGGCAAAATAGCCGCAGAAAAATCGTTGTCCCTAATGATATTAAACACAAAATTGAGATTATGTGCGAAAAGGAGTCCAAACGCACCACCGCATGATTCACGCTTTCAAGCGTACGACATTTACCTCCCAGCGCTATCCCGGCAGTTCAATCTGCCGGGATATTCTTTTCCAGATTTTTATGCTAAGATATAGATATGGAAAACGTTACATTCGAAGAAAAAATCAACACAATCAAATCTTGGCTTGGCACTGGTTCTATCAATATTTTCGGACTCCCTATGTCCGGCAAAGACACTCAAGGCGTCAAGCTCGCCGAAGCACTTAACGCTAAATTTCTTTCCTCCGGTATCATCATTCGCGCCATGGAAAAACAGCAAAACAAATCTTATTCCAATCAAGGTGCCCTTATCCCCACTAATGTTTTCTATGAATGGGTTCTGCCTTTCTTTGAACGTCGCGACCTCTTTAAATTCCCCCTTATTCTATCTTCTATCGGACGTTGGTCCGGCGAAGAAAACCAAGTCATGTCTGTCGCCTCTGGTTCCGGCCACCCTATAAAAGCAGTCATACTTCTAAATCTTAGCGAAACCGACGTCGAAAAACGTTTTCAAGAAGCTAAAACCCTAGACGATCGTGGTGACCGCGCCGACGACAAAGACATCAAAATCTTTCGCACTAGACTCCAAGAGTTCCACGACAAGACTCTCCCCGTCCTTCAACATTATAAAACTCTTGGTTTGCTCATAGAAGTCAACGGCGACCAAACTCGTGAAAACGTCTTTAACGAAATCATCGACAAGCTCTATCGTAAAGCCGCTACTTCCACGACTTAAGTTCTTGTTTCAACTCAGGCAACACTATTTTATCCTCAACACTTTTTTCATACCTCTACCAATTTCTCGTCTAAACTCGTATCCCAAATATACCAAACCCACACCTATCACACCCAACACTACATACAGCGCTACAAACGAAGATTTCTCTTCGAAATTCTCCGGTTTCAAATCATACTCCGCACCCTTATTCTCCACCACTTTTCGGCATCGTCCCGTCTCCGGATTAAGATAATAGCCTTCCTTGCAAGTTTTTTCCGTCACTTCGTCATACTTTTTGCATCTTCCAGTCAAAATGTTCAAATACTGTCCCTCCGGACAAATTTTCTCCGTCACCGTCGTCACTTTCACGCAGTTTCCCGTCGCCTCATTAATTACCTTCCCAGACTCACAAGTCTTAAATTCTTGATAATTATTCGGTGCCCCAGGCGTCGGCGCGTATGTCACCTTCCAAATCTCCTCCCCCACTCCATCGTAGCCAATCAAAGCATAAGTAGTCCCCTTCCTTTGTCCATTCGGATATAATAATTCGTCTAGCACCTTGCCATCCGCATCCAAAAGCTCAAGCATATTCCCATTGGTCGGGTTTTTCGTCAAATTAAATTCAGTTGGATAATATGCAAAGTAACCGTCAGCTACAACAATTCCATTCAACTCATATTTTTTATTCTTATATCTTATCGCGCACCCATTCATCAAAACTTGTTCCGATGCTCCATTGTGTATTTCAATAAATTGTTCAACCCGCGACGATTCGTAATAGCTTAACAATTCTGAAAACTCTAGTCCCTGACAATGACCCACCACCGGCTCATCACCACCATACCCCTCATCCTCTTTCACTACCAAATATCCTCTACCATCTTGCTTCACCTCATACCCACCCAAATGTTCAAACTCCAAAGTCTCTTCATTTCTCACCAAAGTCGTTGGTGACGCTGATTTAAAATCTTTATAGCAACCGTCTTTGCCAGTCCAGCATACACTATCCAATACCTCCTCCCCCCTTCTTAAATCCAGCCCTCCTTTAAACGCTAGTGTTTTACTATAAACAACATCAGCCAGTTCGCTCATAGGCGAACTGGCTAACTGAAGGAGGATAGACTCGCCAGTTATCCAACTGTTCTCAGGAAACTCAACCAAAACTGAGTAATTCCCGCTTGAATTAGTATAGCCGACAGTGGCCCCAGCGAGCGAAATCATTCCATCGGAGCTATGCTTGCCTATTTCAATCATTTCTCCGACATTCCCCACCCCATCAACAGTATATCCAGGATTAATCGCCTTAATAAAAAGTTCCGGCAGTTCACCTCCATTTTCGAAACCCTCCTCGGCAGAAACTGGGCACCCAGCCAATATCACGCCCAGCATTAGCACCACCGCACAAATCACCTCCCATAAGGCACCGCTTCCCATCTTCAAACCTCTCACAGATTTTTTCATACCGCCGAGCGTAACATAGGTTTTTCGCAAATTCAACCCCATTTGTGCTATAATTAAAGCATGAGTGTTTTCATCTCTTTGGGAATTATTGTGTTGTCTATTCTTATCATGACTTTTTTAACTCTCACTTCTGGAGTTTTCGCCCTATTCAATCATTATGCCTATGGTAAGTATTCCCGCAAAAAAGCCGAAACTCTTACTTTTTATTATATTCTAGGCTCCGAAACTATGTCCTCTTGCGTTTTTCTATCAGTCTATTTGTTAGTCGCTATCGCCGTCGCCGACTTGTCACACCTTGGCACCAACATCATGACTTGGATTCTACTCGGTATCATCATCGCCTTAGCCTTCATCAGCCTATTTTTCTACTATCGCCACGGTCCAGGCACAAGATTGTTCATTCCCCGCACGGTCGCAAATTCTCTGCTCCATCACGCCAAAACCGCCAAAACCCGCTCCGACGCCTTTACTTTAGGTGCTCTTTCTAGCACTCCAGAATTAATCTTTACTCTCCCACTCTATATTATTACTTCCGCCGAGATACTCCAACTCAGCACCACCCATCCTGGCAGTTCTCTGCTTACTGTCTTTTATATAGTTGTTCCCACCATCCCTCTTTTTATCGAACGCTGGCGCTTTCATCTCGGACACAATCTCGCCGACGCCGCACGTTCGCGCATTCACAATAAAAATTTCACTCGCTTTTTCCTTTGTCTCAACTATTTTCTTATAGCATTTTTAATAATTAGTTTTAGGTTTTAATTATGCATAGTTATAATGAAGCAGAAATCCGAAGAATTCTCAAAATCGATGCCAAAGCCATCGGTATTCCGAGCGGGGCTGCCGAAGTCTTTATTGAACGGACTTTGAAAGCAGTTAAGCAAACTTTAAAAAATAAAAAAATCATTACCGATAATGATTTAGAAAGGGCAATCGCGAAAGAACTCAAAAAATATAATGCAGATTTTGCTTATGTTTATGAAAATCGTGATAAAATAATATAATAATGGGCAAAAAATACGATTTCGAATATATCATCATTGGTAGTGGTCCAGCTGGACTTACTACCGCATTAAACCTCACCAAAACCAAAAAGCGCATCGCCATAGTCGAAAGCCGATTTTTGGGTGGTTCTAATATTAACACTCGCGACATTCCCTATGCCGTTGCTCTCAATTTTTCCGGCTTGTTTAATCAAGCTAGCACCTGTCCAGAATTACGCAATCAAGATTTAACTTTTAGCTATCCGACTGCCGTAGCCCATCAACTTAAAACCGTAGTCGAAACTGGCGAACAAACTAAAGCTGATTTGGCTAAAGCCGGCATTGTCCATCTTAGCGGTTCCGCTCATTTTCTCGATAATCATACTATTGCCATCAACGAGCAAAAGTTCACCTCAGAACAATTTATTCTTGCCACCGGTTCAACGCTCAAGACCGGTGAAATCGCCGGCACTGATTCTGTCAAATATCTTACTCCCGAAAATGCCATCAAGGTTCGTCGCACCCCCAAAGCCGTTCTTATCGTTGGCGGTGGCCCCACTGGCTGCGAAATCGCTACTTATTTTGCCGAACTTGGCGCCAAAGTTCTCATCATGGAAACCGCCGAACGACTTTTGCCTCGTGAAGACAAAGAAGTCGGTAAGTTAATCAGTGAACACCTCACTAAGACACTCGGTGTAATGGTTCTGCCAAACTGTAAAGTTGTCGCCCTCGAACAAAACGACACCAGCAAAAACGTTATCTTCCGCAACGCTCGCGCTGAAAAGCTCGTTCGTGTCGATTGTGTAGTACTTGCCACCGGTAGTGAACCAATCCTAGACTACGGTCTCGAAAACGCTGGCGTCAAATACAAGAATACTGGCATTACTGTAGACAAAAACTTCCATACTTCCGCCAAAAACATCTATGCCATCGGTGACGCTATTGGCGGTGATTCTTCCACCGAACGCGCTGAATATGAGGGACATCTGCTAGCTTACAATCTCGTAAATCGAGCTAAAAACCTCCCCAACTATGGCGGTTTTGCTCGCATTATCAATACTCATCCTACAGTTGCCGTAGTAGGCCTCACTGAAGATGATTTACTAAAACGCGATCGCAAGTACAAGAAGGCTATCGTTCATCTCGATGAAATCCCTGCCTCCACTATCTACAATCAACATCACGGTTTCCTCAAACTTCTTGCCGACAAAAACAACCACCTTATCGGTGCCTGTCTAGTAGCACCTCACGCCGACCTCATGCTCGGACAACTCTCCTTTGCTATTCGCCACGTTCTCCCCATTGTCGAACTCGCCGGCACCCCTCAAGTTACCAATAACTACAGTCAACTCATCAAACTTGCCACCAAAAAACTTCTTGACAAAAAGCACTAACCACTATATAATATACAAAGTATCGCGGGGTAGAGCAGCCTGGTAGCTCGTTTGGCTCATAACCAAAAGGTCGTTGGTTCAAATCCAACCCCCGCAACCATGATACTTTAAAAGCAGCCTAACGGCTCTTTTTTTATAAACTATTACACCTAGAATCACTTGCGGCCACGTTCGGAAAATTCCATTCACAAGTAACCGCCAAATTCTTGTTTAACAAATCCTCATCGTCGCCACCCAAAAGCTGAATTGCATATAATGGATAAGGCAAACCAGCATCCGCAGGGTTTAATCTCGTTTCTACCCGTCTAAACAAATCGTTAGCACGCCCTGTCGAATCAATCGATAATTGAGACCCCCTCATCATAACTGCATGATCCACCGTCTGTGTTTCCCCACCAGTCACTACCTCTCCTTTTTTGCAACGGTCCACAGTACCAGTTACATCGCAGAACTGCATTGCAAAATCCGTACTTCTACCATATGGCATAGATACAACAAACATAAAGGTATCGTCGTTTCTCTCCCCACCCACAGGATCAGGCAATTCTAAAGTCACTGAGCAAGCATAGTCGCTCGAATCAATGTCGCAATACACTGCATATGGTACATTAATCGCTCTTTTATCATTGGATTTATAAAGCCCTTTCTTTTCGATATAGTTTCCACCTAGATTAGTCTTATAAGCCCCCTCGTAGTTCTTCTCAGTTTTTCCAGCCGCATTAGTCGTACTATTTGTTGGCACCAAGAAAACAGTTGCTCTATCCGTCTGTTCGCCACGTGTCTCCTCAAAATCCGCCAAACTAAATGTCTGTCCTCCTGTCTGAATCAGAGTCACCGAAATCGTCGGTGGTACTGCAACCAAACCTGATGTTAATGATTTAAACACAACCCTCTTTTTATTATTATCAAAATCATTGAAACTCGGCTTCATGTTATTGCTATCACTGTGCCAACTAATCACAGCGGTCTTAATACTACTTGCTTTTTTATCGCTCAATCTTACCTTTACAATCTCACTTGGGTTCGAGCTAGACAATGTCGAACGATAATCCTCTAGCTCCGTTTCAATCTTTACACAAGTATAAGCCTGCAGCATATTGTTATCCGCATCTGATGATTCCTGAATCACAATCCCCTCATCCGTGCCAGCTTCTCCATCACGAAGACGCCCCAACAATCTTGCCGTCATATCACAATCATCTGATTGCTCTTCCATAATATAAATAATCTCCCCGCAGGTTAAAGTCCCATCATTATTAATTGCCTGCTTAGTTGCTCCCTGAGCCAAGCAGTTCTGATAGTTATAAAAAGCTAACTTAGCATCTTCCACGCCCGCCAATGCCGAATCATACGCCGATTGAGCTAAATCATCGTTCGAAGTTCGTGTTATCTCCGAAATAATAATCGCTGCAAAACTAGCCGCGATAATGACTAAAATCAAAGTCGAAAACGCCACCACGTAAAACGATGCT
>JAUMXR010000001.1:0-47649 GCA_030528995.1 Candidatus Saccharimonadota bacterium
GTAATATTGTCCGAGGTGCCAGAATTCATATAGTTCTTTAAGAATTTGCAAGCTGACATATTGTTTTCAACGCAATCTACAAATTTCCCGTCTTCTCCTGGATCGTATTTCGCTGAATCTACTGGCAGGTTAGTGCCATCATTGGTGCCCTGGTTGTTGGTTTGGTATTGCACCAAGGAGGTGTCGACACGAGCCAAGTCGTTACGACGGGCGGTATCACGCTGAGAACGCTGGAGCGCTGGGAGCGCGACGAAGACCATCAAGAAGATAAGACCTGCGATAGCAAGCACAAGCACGACTTCGATGATGGTGAAGCCTTTTTTAGAGTTTATATTTGCTTTAGCCATAAATAAATCCTTTCTTAGATTTTTTATCCTTATGCTTATCATAACTTAAATGTAACAAAAAATCAAGAGTTTTTATTCAGAACAGTGGTAAGAAACTAGGATGCGACGGAATTGACGAGAGAGTAGATTGGGAGCAGGGTACCGCCGACTACAACGCCGATAAGACCGGCCATAATCACCATGAGGATTGGTTCAATCATAGTAGAGATAGCATTGATTTGTTCGTCGAGCTCATTTTCGTAGACTTGGGCGGCTTTGCCAAGCATTTCGTCAATTTTACCAGATTCCTCGCCAATCGAGGCCATTTGAGGAACTAGTGGTAGCATATAATTGCGGTCCTGTAATGATTCAGAAAGTGGTTTGCCGCCTTTGATGATTTCGATGGATTTGGAGTATTCTTCTTCTACAACCACATTTGAAGTAGCATCAACGGCAATTTTGACCGAGTCAAGCATCGGTACGCCAGTGGCCAACATCATTTCAGCAGTACGGGCAAAGCGTGAAACATAGAGCTTACGGAACAAACCACCAAAGAGAGGGACATGTATTTTGAAGGAATCAGCCGCCTTACGACCAGCTGGGGTTTTCTTGACGGCATACCAAAGGGCGCCAACAATAGCCGCAATAACTATGGCGACGAGCCACCAGAATTGAGCGAAGAAATCGGAAATGTTGACTAAGAATTGAGTGAGACCTGGGAGCTCTTCACCCATGTCTTCGTAAAGATTCTTGACCTGTGGGACGACCATAATCATCATAAAGGCAAGCACGGCAATAATAACTACAAGAATAATAGCTGGGTAGACGAGAGCGCCTCGGATTTTACTCATCATGGCGGCGTCTTTTTCTTCCTGGTCAGCAAGACGCTTCAGGGCGAGGTCGAGAGTACCGGAAGTTTCGCCGGCTTTGATAAGGGCCAGATATACGCCATTGAACACATCAGGATATTGAGCAAAAGAGTCATACAGCGTTCGGCCAGATTCGACGTTGGTGAGGATTTCTTCAACTATAACTTTCATGGCTTTGGCTTGAGTCTGAGCTGCCACAGTGCGAAGACTGGTCGCAAGGGGGAGGCCAGCACCAATCAAAGTGGAAAGCTGACGCGTAAACATGATACGATCTTTAGTCGTGACGTGACCTTTGCCGCCGAGCAAACCCGTTCCCTCTTCGACTACGGATTCTGGAATATAACCTTGCTCGATGAGAAGACGACCGGCGATTTGTTCGTTCTCGGCCTGGATGCTACCTTTGACCGATTTGCCAGTTTCTTTTTCTTTGGCTTTGTAATTAAAGCGCTTCATCCTAGCCCTTCACTAACCTGTTTAGTTCGTTGATATCGACAGCGAATTCGCGGGCGGAATCATAAGTAATTACACCAGTCTGGACAAGTTTGGCCAAGGTGCGATCCATCGTCTGCATTCCCTGTTCGGCGCCGGTCTGGATGGCGTTATCGATTTGATGGGTTTTACCGTCACGAATGAGTGAACGAATAGCGGAGTTCGCAATCATAATCTCGGCAGCGACAACACGACCACCACCGATGGCGGGGACGAGACGCTGCGCACAGATGGCCATTAGCATGTTGGAAAGCTGAGTGCGTACTTGAGGTTGTTGGTGTGATGGGAAAACATCTACCATACGGTCGATAGACTGAGCGGCAGAGTTAGTGTGAAGGGTAGCGAAGACGAGGTGGCCAGTTTCAGCAATAGTGATAGCCGCCTGAATGGTCTCGAGGTCGCGCATCTCGCCAATTAGTACCACGTCTGGGTCTTCACGCAAAACTGAACGAAGAGCGGCTGCAAAGCTAAAGGTATCGTAATGGACCTCGCGCTGAGCGATAACGCTACGCTGAGAGCGGTGGGTAAACTCAATTGGGTCTTCGATAGTAATAATATGAGTGGATTTTTCGCGATTGATTTTATCAACTAGAGCAGCAAGAGTAGTAGACTTACCAGAACCGGTAGGGCCAGTAACGAGTACGAGGCCACGGGGGAAGTCAGCAAATGTTTCGACAATTGAGGGCATGCCGAGGTCATTGATATTTTTGATTTGATTCGGAATAAGACGGAAGGCGGCGGCAAGTTTGCCTCTTTCGTGGAAGGCATTGACGCGGAAACGAGCGATGTCGCCAAAGGCGAAAGAATAGTCGAATTCTTTGTCCTTTAAGAGGATTTTTTGCTGTTCCTCATCAAGGGTAGCAAAAACGAGATTTCTGACCATCTCATCATTTAGGGGATTGTTCCCTGCTATGGGGGTCAAAGCACCATCAATACGAAGGATAGGTGGCAAGCCGTATTGGAGATGCAAATCGGAAGCATTGCGACGCACACACTCTTCGAGTAAGTTTTCTATTTTCAATGTATTAGTTATTTGCCCACTGTTTTCCATAGTAATATTATAGCACAAGCGTTGTTTGATTATGATAGGTCGCTAGCAACGCGGTTGACTTCCTCCAATGATGTTATTCCTGACAGGACCTTAAGAATGCCGTCCTGGCGCATAGTGACAGTTCCTTTTGATTTGGCGAGACGCATGATTTCGTTAGCGGTAGCATGAGAAATGATTTGCTTTTGAATGTCTTCATCGACGACAATGGTTTCATAGAGACCAGCACGGCCAGAGTAGCCACCTGGGGTTTCTTTGGAATTCATACCACGGGCAAGCATATAGAAGTCGTCGTTTTTGACCGGCAAACCTGGGTAGCCCAGATCTTTGCTAATTTCGGCTACCGATTCTTTGTCCTTAGGGAGCAAATCTCCTACAATTTCGTTGATGCCTCTTGTCTCTATCTCAGAAGATTTGTACATTTCCCTCTTCTCGGTGATACGACGAACGAGGCGCTGGCCAATGACCACATTGAGCGTGGAAGCCAAAAGGAATGGTTCAATGCCCATATCTAGGAGACGTGGCAAGATACCGGCGGCAGAGTTGGTGTGGAGTGTACTAAAGACGAGGTGGCCGGTTAGGGCAGCCTGAACGGCTAAGCTGGCTGTTTCGGAGTCACGAATCTCACCCACCATTACCACATCGGGGTCCTGGCGGAGAATGCTACGCAGGCCGCTAGCGAAGGTGAGTCCGGCGTCTACATTGACCTGAATCTGGTTAATGCCGTCCATCTTATATTCGACTGGGTCCTCTAGGGTCACGATATTGATTTCTTCGGATTTGATTTTTTGAATGAGAGCATAGAGAGTGGTAGATTTACCAGAACCAGTAGGACCAGAAGTAAGAATCATACCATTAGGTTTCTTGATGCCATCAAGAACATCACGAAGAGCGCGACCGCTCATACCCATTTTTTCGATTTCCATAGAAACACCGGTTTTATCAAGGAGACGAATCACAACTTGCTCACCCCAGGTGACTGGAGAGATGGCAATACGAAGATCGATTTCTTGGTCATCCACGAGAACGGTAAATTGACCATCCTGGGGGATACGATGCTCGTCGATTTTGAGGTTACTGAGAATTTTGATACGGGAAACAAGGGCTGGGGCAACGGTTTTGGGAAGATCCATAATGCGACGAAGCACACCATCGATACGGCAACGGATAATGAGCGAATTCTCAAGTGGCTCAATATGAATATCGGAAGCCTTGGTCTTAGCAGCGTAGCTTAGAATGGTGGTTAGAGCTTTGGAGATTGGAGAGTCCTGAACAATGGTTTTGACATTGGAATTGGCGGCTTCTTCGGCGGCTTCTTCCCCAGTTTCTTTGACAGCGTCCTTAACACCAGAAAAATCACCGTGATATTGTTCTAGCATCTCGCGAACGCCACGTTCGGAAGACATCCAGACTCGAATAGGTTGATTGACAAGGTTGGAAAGATAATCGGTGGCTTGCACATTGGTGACGTCCACCATGGCGACATTTAGCATGCCATCTTTTTCACCTAACGGTACGGCCATGACACGAGATGAGGCCTCGGCGGGGATTCTAGATAGGATATCTTGATCAATGGTGATATTCTTAAGCTCGACATAGGGCACACCAATAATGACAGCAGTTGCATGAGCCACCATATCGTCGCTGATGAGCCTATGCGCAATTAAGTCGGCGAGGACTGGTTTCCCTGACATTTCGGCTTCTTGCTTGATAGAATAGACAAGATTACTATCAGCAAGCCCTTCCGCAAGAAGGAGCTCGATGATTTTTTCCTCTGCTTCTTTAGTGAGAAGCGCCATTATCTATTCTCCGTGCTAGAGTTGGCTGGTTGGCCGTTAACGGCTTCTTCTAAGGATTGGACTGTTTCGTCATCGATACATTCGCCATAATCGTCATATTCTGTACAATCGCCAACATATACTTCTACAGTCGGGTTGAGAGCTTGATAATTAAAAACTTCCGGATTAGGTTCAGTAATGTCGATGGAGAGTTTCGAATCAACGGTTTTAAACGAAACATCTTCGATCGGACCCAAAAACAGGTTACAGATAAAGAAGGCAGCAATTGCACCGAGAAGCGCAGTACCAATTGATGTCACTAAATCTTTTTGCATGATTATTTGCCCTCCGCTTTAATAGTTGTTTCAGTTTCAGTAATAGCTGACGGCGTCATATAATATGCGTTAGCCTGAGCGCGCAAAGTCAAAGTGCCGTCTCGTGTCCATTCAATATTAGCACGCCCGATGTCGAAGTTGCGGATGGAACGCTCGATGTTCCTTAGGACTGTCATCGTGGTGCCTGTGCCAGCTTCGACAGAAACGGATAATGATAATGAATTAAGGCCGCCTGGTGTGGCATTGGTTCTGTTAACCCCGCCCGGGCTAATGCTTTCAGGATTCCAACCGGAAATAATGAAGAGTTTGTTAAGGCTAGCCAATAGTGCTTCTTCGTTCTTAAAGGCTGGGAGAGCATCTGGAATAACACGGAGGGCGGAACAGCTTTTGATGAGTTGACTGGCTGAGATTAATTCGGAGCTAGTCTTAGCGTCTTGGTAGATTTGGTTTAGCTCTTTGTAGGTGAAATTTTTGCCCGTGTTAGGATTAATACAGTTGGAACTTTGTTCTTTTGGTACAGAGTTAAGGGCCGAATTTGCAGCTAAATCGACAAGAACGTTCGAACGCAAAGTATTTGGAATTTGTGATACTTCAATGGTGTCTGGATTACATTTATTGAGCTCCTCATCGCTATAAACACTTCCCTTCGGCTTCTCACAGACGCCGGTTTTTTGGATGACGTTTGAATAAGAAGCGATGGATTGTTCTTCGGCGGCAATAACCTTAGCGTTGAAGATGATTTGCTTAACAAAATGACTGGTGAGCGAAATCGCGACGCCTAGAACGATGGCAGCACCAAGCACGGACAATAACATATATTGTTGGGCTTCAGATATTTTGGCTCTTTTGCCGATTGCTACTTCTTTTGCCATTTTAGTTACCTCCGTTCGAATTGGTTGTATTTGTTTTACAATCGTTATCACCCTCTGCACAGTCTGCTGCGCGTTGCCCAAACATAGCTTGGACCTGGACATAAGAGTCCGTGACATTATGGCGCCCAGATGGCGAAAGGGCCAACATGTGGTGATTGTTGAATGTGTAAACCGCAGGGTTAAGCGTAATAACGGCTGAAAACCTAAGGACCAGTTGTTCGTCGGCGCCACGGCCGTTGGAGGAACTAACTACTCTAATGCCATCAATGCCAGACGGCACCAACTGACATTCCTCGTTGGTCTCGGACCATTTGGGCGGCTGACTTTGCGAGATAATGGTGCCAGCATATGTAATACAACTACTTTGAAAATGTGGGACATTGGAAATTTCACCGCTCAGACTCATATATGGTTGACCGTCAGTTTTGTTTTCTTTGTACCATTCGGAATATTGTGGGGTACGCCAAATACGGACTACATTTTGGCCATTGTATTCTTCAGTGGTGTAGCTTTGGGCGCTAGTGGAATTTGCGTTAGCGTCAGAGGAGTTGGTAGTTTCTGAATCAGACGAATTACTTGGATTACAGCCCTCGGCTTCAATGGTCCAGAATGCGTAAAGGCCTCTATCTGGGTCATTGAATTTTGCGCCATCTAGGCCGGTTTCTATCATACAGTAAGCAGGGATAGTGCTGCCATTTTTGTCAACATAACGACCGTAATCATAACGCATATATTGCATACTTTTCTTGAAAGAATCTAGAACATTGTAGTCAATGAATGGTTCTTTGCCGGCGTTGGCTTGAGCATCAAAGGTAAAGGTAGGGGCGTCACCCTCCAAATTTACAGCTAATTCTGAAATCTGGATGGTGTCCGCACCAGTTGGGATAATAGCGGAAAGAATATCAAAAGTGCGGGATAAAACTTTTTTATTGTTATTCAAAGTGGAGACATTGCCAAGTTGGTCTTTGATAGTAAGGAATTCGGATAAGTCCGAATAAGAATTGAGCCTTTTTGACAGATTGTCGATGGTATTCTTTTTGCCGCTAATTGCAGCATCCTGACCACCCATAATTAGACCAGCGACCACTGTTATACCTATACTGACGGCAGCAACTACGATACAGAGGAAAAAGATGAAATTACGCAACTTGAGAGTTTTGATCATCTCGCCTTTAATGTCTGGTACTAGATTGATTTCACGAGCCATTAGTCATTACTCCTTTCCGACAAGCCAATTGCGACGGCAAATTCGCTAGCTACGTTAATAAGGGCATTCTGCTGACCACTGGTGGTCCGAACAAGTTGCCAAGGGTTGCCCTTGACGGTCGGAACATTGGTCTTCGATTCTATGTATTCGGCAAATAGTGGAATCATTTCGGCGTAGCCTGAGAGGATAATACCACCGACTTTCCCATTGAGATACTTGGTCTGGAAGAAACGGACAGATTTGGCTAGCTCGGAGGCGAAATTATCAAGATGGGTACTTAGGACGGCAAATACTTGGCCTTCGACTTGATTCTGATCTAGACCAAATTTGAGGATGAACTGACGGGCTTGGTCTTCGCGAACGCTAAGGCTGCTGGCTACGGCCTTGACTAAGACACCAAAACCACCCGGAATGGAACGAACAAGACGTGGCTGGTTCTTAAAGGTGATGACTAAATCGGTAGATTTTTCACCAAAGTCAACAATCATATTGGCCTCAATAGCGCCTGGCGGGGTAAGTGCACGAGCCATGGCAAGCGGTTCTGGCTCCATGGCGATGATATTGAGACCAGTTTTTTCGATCATTTCCATGGTTGATTCAGCATAATCTTTGGCGACTGAACTAACTAGTACTTCAGTCTTGGCGGGGTCGTTAGGGCTAACACCCAGAATTACGTAGTCGGCCTTGGCATCGCTCATGGCCATTGGGACATATTTATCGATTTCATATTTGAAGGATTTTTTGAGTTCTTTCTCTGGTAAGGTTTCGGTTTCGACGATAGAGGTGAAGGTTTTACTGGCAGGAAGACCAATTGCGATATTCTTGCTCTTGATACCTGCTTGGTTTACGGCACCCAAAATAGCCTCACCGAGACGTTTTTTGCCAAGGTCGGAGGAGTCTTGAGTTAGTCTTTGATCTATGGGTACATATGCAAATCTCTGGAGAGTCCAGCCGTGTTGGGAACTACCAGAAAGTTGTACGATTCGCATCGAATTCGTTCCTATATCTAGGGAGAAGAAGTCGCCCACGCCATGCAATAAATTCATACATATCATTATATGCTTATGTTTTGAAAATTGCAAGTTTTATTTTGCAAGTTTTAAATGGTAGAATCTTTCGATATTGCCATTTCTGCCTTTTAGTTCGTTGTCGCGTTTGGCTAGAATGATAAAGCCGTTTAATTTAAGCCAGAGTTCGAATTGTTTGATGATGTCGCGACGGATTTTTTCGTTTTTGACTATGCCGCGATTGAGTTGTGCTGGAGTGGCTTCGAATTGGGGCTTGAGCATGACAAGAAACTCGGTCTGTTCGTCCGACAAGTGGCCCTTGGCATGCGAAAGAACTTTTTTGAGGCTGATGAACGAAACATCGGCTACGATAACATCTGGAATTTCAACATAGACAATAGGATTATCTTCTTCGGAACGCTCCTCGCGCCCGTCTTCACGGGGCTCGTCGCTGCGTCCTCGTAGCAACTGCGGATGCTCCTCAGAAGACAATCCTATTGTCTTTGCTTTAAAGACATCGGTTTTTTCGTGGAGGTCGATGCGGGGGTCATAGCGCAAGGGCTTCGCCATTTGGTTGGTTCCCTTTTCGATGGCGATGACCTTTTTGGCGCCGTGATCTAGGGCGTACTCGGTGAAGCCACCAGTGGATGAACCGATGTCGAGAACCACTTTGTTGCGGAAATCAAAATTAAAGGCGTCTGCTGCGCCTTTAATTTTGTAGTAACCTCTATTTTTTGCGTTCTCGGTAGGCATAGGTATCGGTATCCACTGAGACGATATCGCCTTCTTTGATAAACGCTGGCACTTTGATGACTACGCCGGTTTCTAGGGTAGCATCTTTCATTACTGAACTGGTGGTGTCACCTTTGACTGCGGTCTCGGTATAAGTAACTGCAAGCCAGATGTTCTTGGGGAGCTGGAGATTAATGGGAGTACCATTGTAGAATTGGATTTCCATCTCATCACCATCCTTCATGAAATCTTTGGAATCGCCAACCATTTCAGCGGCTAGTTCATATTGCTCGAACGATTCTGGGTCCATAAAGTAGAACTTTTCGTCGTCTCGATAGAGATACTGTACCTTCTTCGTAGTGACCTCGGCTGGTTCGATTTTCTCTTGACCTTTGAAAGTCTTGGGGAGAAGAGCACCAGTAATGAGGTTTTTAACCTTGACGTTGACGATGGAGCCACCTCGGCCCATCACCTTTTGTGAGTATTCTACCACCTTATACGGCTGACCGTCTAAAGTGATAAGGGTATTTTTCTTTAGATCTGTAGGTCCGTACATATTTACTCCTTATTTAGTGACGAATGGTAAGAGTGCCAAGTGGCGTGCACGCTTAATAGCGACCGCGAGTTGGCGCTGTTGCCGAGCCGAGAGGCCGGTTTTGCTGATTGGTTCGATACGACCATAACTATCGATATAGCGCTGAAGGGTCTTTACGTCGCGATAATCGAAGTATTGGTTCGGATCAGTCTTGAATTTTTTCATTTTCTATCCTTCCTTCTTTAGTGTTGATTAAAATGGAACTTCACTTAAGTCAATCTCGCCTTCTGGGATATCATCAGGGATGGCTTCGCTAGTAGAGTCGGATGATGAACTATTGTCATAGCCGCCGTAGTTGCCGGAATTACCACCGTCGCGGTTAGCTGAGCCAGTGAAGTTAAAGTCTTCGGCAACAATTTCGGTGCGAGAACGGCGGACGCCATCTTTGCCTTCGAAGCTGCGTTGCTCGAGACGACCGGAGACGAGGACACCAGAGCCCTTTTTGGCATACTGGTTAATCATCTCGCCAAGTTTGCCCCAAGCAGAACAGTCGATAAACGAAACTGATTCTTTTTGCTCGCCGCTGGCATCTTTGTAAACACGATTGACGGCTACAGAGAAAGTACAAACGGTAGAACCGTTGGTGGTAGTGCGAAGCTCGGGGTCCCGAGTTAGGTTACCAGTGATGATTGCTTTACTAAAACCGCGCATAATTACTCTCCTTTTTCTTCGGTTGACTTTTCGGCCGATTCCGCCGCCTTGGCTTGCATTTTGGCCTTGCGCTCATCTACGCGAACGAGCAGATGACGCAAAATTTCATCAGTGATGTTGAAGTTTGATGAAATCTTGGCTGGCGCCTCTGGTGGTAAAGCGACATCAAAATAGTAGTAGATGGCAAATTCTTGGCCATTGATGGCATAAGCAAGACGCTTTTTACCTTCGGCTTCTTCTTTGGTGATTTTGCCACCACACGATTCGATGGTCTTCTTGACCTTGTCGAGGGCGGGGTCGATGTTCATCTCGAGATCGGGATGAAATACGACGGTGAGTTCGTAGTCTTTCATAGACACTCCTTTGGTTAAAGCAGGGGCTGTTCTCCGATTCCCTTCTTGGGGCGGGTTGACACACCTGCTGAGCTAATAATGGTTTAATTTTATCACAGATTAGCTAACTGGTCAAATTCATCCATAGAACTAATGAGGAGGTCGCGAGGTTTGTTGCCGTTTTGAGGGCCAATGACGCCAATGTCTTCGAACCAGATGGCGAGGCCGGAGACAAAGCCGTGACCTTTGCCGAGATAAGTCTGGAGCATGGCAGTGGAGAATTTGCCTTTGTTGAGAGAGATTTCGACGGCTTTACGGACGATTGGGTCCTGAGGGTCAAACTTACGACCGAGACCATCGAGACCACCGCCTTCTGGGGTCAATCCCTTAATAGCGACTTGCTGAGAGATGACTTCGTCGTTGTATTCTGGCGGGCGTTGCGCACGGAGGAAATCGGTAACTTTATTGATGTCATCATCAGAGGCCCAAGCACCCTGGATGCGGCGAGGTTTGCCCATCATTTCGGTGGTTAGGAGTAGCATGTCACCTTTACCGAGGAGTTTCTCGGCGCCACCTTGGTCCAGCATGATACGGGAGTCCATTTGGGAACCGACCGCGAAGGCGATACGGCCTGGGATGTTGGCTTTGATAAGACCGGTGATAACTTTAACTTCTGGACGCTGAGTAGCAAGGACAAGATGAATACCAGCGGCACGGCCTTTCTGAGCGATGCGAACGATGAGCATTTCGAGGTCTTTGCCTGCCATCATCATAAGGTCAGCCATCTCGTCGATAACGATGACGATATATGGCATTTTGCCTTCTTTTTCGGGGTTCTGCTCGGCAGATTTGGCCATTTTGGCATTATAGTCAGCAATGTTCTTGACTTTTTCTTCGGCCATTAAACTGTAGCGACGTTCCATTTCGCCGACGGCCCACTTCATAGCGCTAAGAGCCTTTTCGGTCTGAGTGATGATGGGGGTGAGAAGATGAGGGATATCTTGATACTGGGCCATTTCAACCTGCTTCGGGTCGACAATGATAAGCTTCATGTCGGATGGACCATTACGATAAAGCAGGGAGGAGATGAGAGTATTAGTCATGACAGACTTACCAGAACCAGTAGTACCGGCGATGAGAAGGTGCGGCATCTTGGCGAGGTTGGCCACAACGGCTTTACCAGAGATATCTTTCCCTACTGCAAAGGTGAGAGGGTCAGTGGATTTCTTCCATTCGCTGGATTCGAGGACGCCACGCAAGCGAACGTCGGCCGAACGGGCATTTGGAATCTCGACACCGACAGAACGGGTACCTGGAATGGGGGCTTCGATACGAATTTTGTCAACGGCGAGGTTCAAAGCTAACTCTTTGTCGCGAGCTAAAATTTTACTCAGGTTAACGCCAGCTGGTGGCTTCATGGTGTACTGAGTGACGCGCGGACCGACATTGGCACCTTCCATTTCGACATCGATGCCGAACTCGGCAAGTGTTGATTTGATGATGTAGGCGTTTTGCTGGATGTTGCCGGCGTCGGCTGGAGATTGCTTCTTCTCGAGGAGATCAACGGATGGCATTTTCCAGTCGGGGTCGTTAACGGAGACAAGGGCAGTGGGTTCTTTGGCTGGTTCGGGTTTGGCTGGGGTTTTGATGTTCTGCTTGTGGAGCAAACGTCCGCCAGATTTGACTTCGGGTTGAGTTTCGGTAGTACCCACACCTGAATTGACTTTGATTTCGAGTTGGCCGAGTTTTTTGGATTTCTGATTGTCGTCGTCGGTGGCGGATTTGTTAGTTTTGACGATGTTTTTGGTGCCTTTGAACAAGGTGATAGGGGAAATCTGAAGAATAAAGGCGAGAGTTATGAAGATTAGCAAAATGTAAATGATGATAACAAAGGCTTGGTCGAGGGCTTGAGTCATGATGCCGTTAAGCCAGTCGCCGACAATGCCACCAGCACCCCAGATGGCGCCGATGCCGGAAAGCCAAAGAAGCATTAGAACGGAAGCTATATAAACAGGAATGGCGACACGGTTGTTCTCGGCGCGGAAAATTCTAATTGCGAGATAAACGAGAATCGCTGGGATGAAATAGGTGGCAAGGCCGAGAGTCTTATTAATGGTGCCGTGGACGGCATTCAGAGCGGAGCCGCCGTGACCGAACCAAGTAATGACGAAAAAGAGGGCGGCGGCAATCATGAGAACGGCGATGGTTTGACGCCAAAAACCGCCAGGAAGTTCGTGTTCGACAGGTGCTTCCCTAGTGCGCTTCTTTGCGGTAGCGCGTTTTTTGGTGGTTTTTCTTTTTTTCGCAGTCATATGTTTATTATAGCACACTTTTTAGATAAGCACAAGGGGAATGGGGCGAGAGGGTTCTTTTTTTGAGGGGGATGTGATATAATGATGGCTATTGGACCGTCGCCAAGCGGTAAGGCACTGGGTTTTGGTCCCAGCATTCGCAGGTTCGAATCCTGCCGGTCCAGCCATATAGGCCCTAGTGGGCTATTTTTATTGTTTTTCGATGACTACGGTTTGGAGTTCATCATCGTAATAGTACTTGAAATTATACTCGTTTTCGTCGTCTGAAACCGAAAATTGGTAAGATTTACCACGGGCGCCGGAAAGTTTGAAATTGTAGCCACCTTCGTATTTGATGATTTCGACGCCTCCTTCTCCATTGCCGCCCCAGGAGGATATATAGGGTTCGCCAACAAATGTGATTTCGTTTTCATTGATGAATGTATTATTGTAAGTTTCAAATGGTTGGGTTTGAGCGAAGAAAACATAAACACCAATAGCAATTGCCGTAATGACGGCGGTGATAAGGCGAGGAATTTTATCCTTGAAGATGGCAAAAATGTAGATAATGATTGAGGCAAAACAGTAAATGATACTGACGAGGTGGCTGGGTGGATTTTCGATAAAGCTGAAAATATACGAAACGCCGGTGATGGCGAGAAAAGCTGTGACAAGGGCTAGGATTATCCCAGAATACCATTTGTCTTTTTTGATGAACCAACCGATAAACGCGCCCGGGAAAGTTAGGAGTGTTATTTTGAACCAATAAGGGTAGAAACTAAAGATGTTCCAACCCATTTGATTAAACGGAACCTGAATGAGATAGACGAGTGGTTGCGAAATAAGGAAAAAGACGAAAGTTTTGAGCGCGGCTTCGAGAGGCTTTTTGGAATTTACAATGATAATGATCGCTGGAAGAACCCACCATTCTGGCGTTACGGCAATGTCGTGGAATGAATTACCATCTGGGACAAGCATGGCCATTAGAGCCGTATAAATCCCCATAATGATGCTAAATATGATTAGTTTGGGCCAAGTGAGATTAAGGCCTCCAAATATCTTCTTAAATACTTTCTTCATGCTTATAATATAGCACTTTTAGTGCAATGAGGACAATAATTGCAGTATCCTTGATTTTTGATGCGAAATGTGATATAATATAGGGATAGTTGTTTTTTCTGTTCAGAAAGGGGGATGAAAATGACAGATAAAAAAACATGGACCTTGTCACTTAACGGCGAAGAGAAAGAGGAGCTTATGCAAATAAGCGAATCCTTAACGAGTTTCAGGGATCCAACGAGCTGGCTTGAAATTGCTGATAAATTTGGGAAGCACAACCTGAAGGAAGCTTCCCAGAATGTGTCATGGGCGTTAGACAACTATATCAAAGCCCTTGACATTAAAATAGAAGCTGGCGAAAAGCGCTTGGGCACCCTAAGCAGGGTGATGGAGATTCTAAGGATTGAGAAAGAGAAGCCAACCTGGATAAAACAGGAGCAGCTAAAGCGAATCAAGACCAGGATTGAAAAGCTTGGTCATTGCTTAGAGCGCTTCCGGCAGGCAAAGGCTTCACTCCTTGATACGAAGCGAGCCATCACCGATCTGGAGCAGTCGGTTTTAAAGACACTGGAAATTAATAACCAGTACATAGAACAGATTTGTGCTGATGTAAAATCGCTTTGTGACTGACCGCCGAATGCCGCCAGGAATGGCGGCATTTTTCTTGCCATACTTCCCTGTGGACAAGAGGTGGAAAAAGTGTTATAATAGAGATAAGAGAGGGGTGCATTTTAATAAGGAGGTGTTTATCTTGTTAATAAACAAAGAAATTTTTAATCCAATCAAACTCGGCAATGGCATACCGGATGAGATGTTCAAAAAATACATTGAAATACGAGACAAGCAGTACAAGCTCATTCCGACAATGCCGGAGCTGACCACCGAAGTAAAGAGGGTTTTTTATGAATGGCATACGGCCGTACCTACGGAAAATCTGGATAGGATTTGGACGTTCATGTATCCGATGGTGACCCATAATGAAGCCCTGGCGCAGTTTATCCTGGATAACGGTGGGGCGAAGTCTAGCTTCTTCTTCCCGTGGGTAATGTCCGTAGCAACTTCGCCATCAGAGGCATTGGAACTATCTTACAACTCTGGTAGAGACTTGCTCGGTGAATGGGTGACGGATATTCCGGAAACGGATGAGATTAACTTCTTCGTCCACAATTTGCCGACGCTCGCCTACAACCGCGAAAGACAGTTCAGGGTGGCCGATTTGGTTACTACTGATATTGAGCTCTCTGGCAGAGATGGTTCTAAGGTGATTGACCTCGGAGCGGGCCAGATGGCTTGGGCGAGACACCACGGTTTTAAGTTTAGACCGAGAAGGCAGCAGATTATCGCCTGCGACAAAGACCCAAGCATTAATCCCTATGAGCTCTTTGGCACAGTAAAGCCGGAAGATATTGGTCTGACCTATAAACGTAGCGACATCATGGCCGAGCTTCATGACGCCGATTGCGCCGATGCAAGCTTCGTAATACTCCAGGGAGTAGCTTCGTATTACCCGTTGGGAGTTTTCAGAGAGGCCATTGTGAAGCCAATCTATGCTAATCTGAGGATGGGCGGAAGCTTCTTCTTCGATTTGCAGCTTCATCATATTTCATATGAATGGAGTGTGAAGATCTTTGGTTGGCCAGAGATGGAACTGCCAGAAACGGCATCGGATGCAATCAATGCGGTAGAAGTTCTGCGCAAAGATTTGTGGAATGATGGCATGAAATTCCAGGCGGAATACATGCTTGATACTTATAGTGCATCACCACTTTCGGTGATGGTGTTGTTTACAAAGGTATAAGCACCCTCCCCCAAGGTCCGCTAGTGCGGGCCTTTTTTGTTGGTTGTATTTTGAATGGTTTTGAATGCTTGTGGTATAATTAGACAATAAAGGAGGTTATAAAAGTGCATTTATTATACATTCTGGTAATAATCGTGTCAGTGCTGACGATTTTATCAGCATTAGCGTTGGTATTCGGAAGCTCAAAATCCGAAAAAGCGCGGAGTTTATGGTTCTTAGTGGCTGCGATTGGATCAGCGATTTGGGGGATGTCGATTTCGGTGTTTTTGTCGCTTAAAACTGGTGAAATCCAGGAGATGAATGCGCCAAAGCTGGTGGCAGGCATTTATGCTGGAGCAATTGTGATGGACGTGGCTCTTCTTGGCTATATCTCTTGGAAGTATAAGCTCGGGAAGGTGGCAACAGCCTTCTTTGCGTTGGTCGGAATTGCACTTATAACAGTGTTTTTCTATGACCCTTCGGTACTCTATTCTTCAATCAATCTTTCCAATATGGGCAATTCAATTACGATTGATTTTGACAGAGGTTTTTATCTTGCCTATGCGCTGTTCTTCTGTACTATTACGCCGGCCTTTTGTGGATTTTTGATTCACCAGATAAAGCATAATCGTAATAAACAACAACGAAAAGGGCTTTGGTTCTTCTTGGTGGGGTTGTCTGTAGCTGGGGTACTTTCTCTGATTTTCGACATTATTCTGCCTCCAATTAGATATGATTTGATCTGGGTAGGACCACTTACGATTGGGTTTGTGATTATTGGATTTTACTATGCGATTTTGCGTTTCAAGACGATAACACTCAATGCAAATTGGCTAAGAATTTTGTCTTACATTGTGATTACTGGTAGTGCGGTAATTGTCTATCTTTTGATTTTCCATCTGATTTTCTCGGCTTTGTTCCGAATTGCTAATCCGTCGTTCCAGGTGATTCTGTTGAATTTTATAATGATTGCGATTGTACTACTCCTGACGCCGGCAATTTCTGAATTAAATGCGATGACGAAGTCTTGGATTATGACTAAGCAGATAAATATTGCTTATATCGTGAAGAAGATTACTGCTTTGAACCGGAAACAAATTGACCTCAGAGAAATGGCTGGGTTCTTGGCGGAACACATGCATTTTAATTACGTTGGTTTCCTGATAAACGGAAGATTCTACGGCTCGGATGATTTCAAATTGACTGCAAAAGAGATTGAAAATATCGAGAAGTTAAAGAAACCAGAAAAGGGTGTCTGGCAGAATGCTTCTGAAGTAGAAGACGCACGCGAGTTGGAGCTTTCACGTGTAGGAACGCTCACTAATTCCAATGGTGAAGTGATTGGGCAAATGGTGTTTGGCAAGCCAGTTTCGAAAACTACTCTGGATAGACAGGATTTGACCGAGATTGAAATGATAGTAAACTTAATGGCGGTAGTCGTTGAAAATGGTGGCCGCAAGTCTTAAGCAAACAAAAACTACAATTTTGCTCTCGCTCAATGCGGCAGCGATTTTGGTGGCTGGGGTGCTAATTGCGGGGGCCATACTTCTAAATGGAGGGATGGATTTCCGCGTGGTTGGCGAAAGAAGTGACGATGTCGAAGAAGAGATTGAAGCACCAGAACTAATCGGGGCCGAGAATGATGCTGGAGATCAACTGACCGATGAGCAAAAAGCCTATGTGACTTCAGTGCATACGGTGACTGGGGTAGATTCGACACCTGTGCCAGAAGGGGAGCTCTGGGGAGAAGAGTCGATTATGATTTACGAGACAGCAAATTTTGACATTTGCGTTGGTGGTGACTTGGCTGGGCTAGGAGAAATGTATTGGCAGACCAGTAACACTGGGGTGATTTCTGGGTTCTATACTGGAGCGAGGACGTGGTTAGGTTATTCGGAAGATACTTGTAGATTCCCAATGATTACTGGGGTAGGAACCACGACAATCACCGCTGGTACGTATGATGGTACGCGGCGTGATTCCCTGATTGTGACCGTGGTGGAGGCACCGAAGTTGAAATGGGAATATGAGGTGCTTTCATTGGTAAACCAAGAGAGAGTACGAAATGGACTTTCAAAACTAACCTGGGGGGATACCTGCTCGGAGGCGGCGGAAACTCGGGCATTTGAGCTAACTAAACTTTACTCACATACGCGTCCGGATGGGCGCCCCTGGAGTACTGCATGTGATGCGCCAAGCGAAAACACCCAGTACGTAGAGGGTGAAAACTTAGTGGTGGGTAGCTCTGCAGTTTCACCTGAGACTACTGTAGCGGCCTGGATGAATTCGGAGGCGCACAGGGCGAATATTTTGAATCCGGATTACACAAAACTATCTGTTGGTTTCCATTTCGATGCAGATACCAAGTATAAGACCCACTGGTCGCAGTATTTCTCGAATTTCTGATATCTGATATAATTGGGGTATGATTAGGATTATTTGTGGCGGGAAGAAAAATGCCTCATGGTGCGAAGAAGTTTGCGCTGAATATATGAAACGGTTAAGGAAGCCGTTTGATGTAAAATGGGAATTTATTGATGAAGATAAACTGATGCAGCAATTAGCGAAGTGGCCGTTTTCGGGTCGGGAATATGTGATATGTTGCGACGAACGTGGAGAAAATATATCATCAGACGAATATTCCCAGAGGTTGAAAAGGCATTCGTGAGTAGGCGAGAAGTCGTGATTTTGGTGGGAGGAGCATATGGTTTTGATGAAAATGTACGAGAAAAAGCTGATTTTGTGTGGAGTTTTTCAAAGTTGGTCTTCCCCCATATGATTGCACGTTTGATTGTGGCGGAACAAACTTATCGGGCACAAGAGATTTTTCATAATCATCCCTACCATCACGAATAGTGTTTTTATGCGTTCTATGATATAATTTAGTTATGTTAATACTTGGAATTGAAACAAGCTGTGATGAGACGGCCGCTGCGGTGGTGCGTGATGGTCGAGAAATTTTGTCGAACGTAGTAGTGTCACAGATTGATATTTTTGCCGAATACGGTGGCGTAATACCAGAGGTAGCGGCGAGAAGCCACCTGGAGGTGATGATTCCGGTATTTGAGAAGGCTTTGAGTGATGCGAAATGTAGTTGGGATGATATTGATGCGATTGGGGTGACTTATGCGCCAGGGCTATTGGGGTCGCTACTGATTGGGACTTTGACGGCTAGGACACTAGCGATTCTGCATGACAAGCCTCTGTATGCGGTGCATCACCTGAAGTCACATGTGTATGCAAATTGGATAACAGGTTCCCTCGAGTCGGATATGAGCAATTGTCCTCTTTTTCCTTTGCTGGCACTGGTGGTTTCGGGTGGGCATACGCAGATTTTGTACATGCCGGGACATAATCAGTTCGAGATTATTGGGACAACTAGAGATGATGCTGTGGGAGAATGTTTTGATAAAGTGGCGAAAATCCTGGGGCTTCCTTATCCAGGTGGTCCAAGTATCGCAAAGGCGGCTACTGGTGACGAGAATAAGTATTTCCTGCCACATCCAAAAGTAGACGGGTTGGATTTTTCGTTTTCGGGACTTAAGACAGCGGTTCTTAGAGCAGTCCAGAAAGAGGTGGGGGTGCCAATTTCTTATCCGTCACACAAGTTGAAGGAATTATTATCTGAGCAACAAGTGCGTGATTTTGCGGCTTCATTCCAAAAAACAGCGGTGGAAATTTTGGTTGAGAAAATGAAGTTGGCGATAGAGCAACATCCAGATGTAAAATCAGTGGTAGTGGCCGGAGGGGTGAGCGCTAACGAGAAACTGCGGAAGCGGGTCTCGGAGGTCTTTTCGTTTGACAATGGGGTTAGTGTTTATTTCCCTGCTTTGTCTCTTTCGGGTGATAACGGCGCGATGGTGGGGGCGGCTTGTTACTATGAAATCCAATCTGGCGTGAAACCGGTGGACCCATATAAACTAAACATTTATCCGAGGGTATCGGTTGAGAGTTAGCTGGACCCAATTCTAACAGATTGATTTATGGGGTGGATTATGTTATAATTTTAGAACATGTGGTTTTTGATGCCAGATTGAACATTAATAAGTTATTTATCTAAAACTACTACCATGAGAGGGGGGATAAAATGGATAGACTAAAGAAAAAGAGGCGGATTATTGTTTGGGGGTTGATGGCGGTTGGCTGGATAATAGTGATACTACGGTATCTTTTTATTGTGAGATTAAAAGATGACTTAGTGGTGAAAATGCACTATTCTGGCTACCAAACGATTGATACCGTTTTCCATGTTGCTTCTTTGGTTTTCTTTGTGGCTGCGGTCAGCTTACAGACCTACTACTGTGTTTTGGCAGTACGGAAACGTAGAAGAGACAAGGAGTTGGAGGAAAAGGCGGAGCCGATACGGAGCGAGCCGATTCTGGGGACACCGGAGGGGGTCTATCGCTATTTGAAACGGATGTGCCAAAGTGCCGAGAACAACTTCGGGGACTTGCATTCTCTTGATAACGTGGATGTCTCGACACGGGTTCACATTTTGCTTGCACAACTAGACAAGATGAATGAAATCCAGAGTAAACTAGAAGAACTGCTGGAAATGAACAACATTTCCAGTCTAGGCGAGACCAAAGACCTACTTCAGGATATTGAAAACGCGATCTGTATGACTAACGACAGAAACCTAATCAATTATTACGTCGTAGGTGGATGGAGTTCTTTCGTCGAACATAGTGAACAAATCAGTGGTGAAAATTGGAGCTTGTTAGAACAGGCTCAAGGGTTGCTCGATGACATAGTCGAATTCGTCAATGGCGGAAAATCGCTGGATCAAGTGAAAAACCGGGTTGACGCTTTTAGGAGTACAGTAAGGAATTTTTTGAAGGAGGAAAACGGATGAAAACTAAACGGAAGATTGCGTTAACTATTTGTGCGTTGGCGGCGATTGGGCTTTGCCTACTCCTGATATTTAGTCTCACGGGGTGTGGCTTAGATACGGGCAGCAAGGTAGAAGCACTGTCGTACGAAGACGCCGTACAGGAAGTTGAGGCATATTATGCCAAAATAAAGCCGACGACGATAAGTGCCAGGTTGGATACTGATATGAATTTTACAACTACGGCGGCGCTGTCAGACTTGTCGACCTTCCCTGTTACTACGGTCGGAAAAGCAGATGTCGTGATTGAGATTGCGGCCGATACGGAGCTATCCGACACATCGGAACCAGATAACTGGGCGAATGTAGTCGCAACAGCTTTTAACCGAAAGGGGTTTAAGCTGTCAAACGGCAAAACGGTGGCGGTTTCCATACGACAGATTGTGGCGGGCGAAACCGTGACTTACATGCTAGAAGGCAACTACCGTCCGGATGCTTTTATTCCCTCCCACGCACAGTGGGGCGAAATACTGGCGAGCCGAGGATTTGCTACCATTACATTGGTTGATAGATTGGTCGGCAACACCGCTGGCATTCTAATGAAGCATGATGTCTATGATACTTTTATCGCAAATCATGGTGAAGTGACGGTAGGAAATGTGCTAAATGCAGCACTCAATAACGAGTTGGTGTTTGCGGTAACAAACCCTTACACCTCTTCAACTGGATTAAATATGCTAGCGCAGATGCTTTATGCGTTTGATGCTAATAATCCTTTGTCGGATAAGGCTGTACAGGCGCTGGTGGATTACCAAAAAATCGCACCTACGGCTGCATATTCAACCGCAGTAATGCGAGAGAGCGCCAAAAAAGGCATCGTAGATGCGATGGCGATGGAGGCACAGGCTTACATCCTTAATGCGGAATTAAGAGATTATGTCTATACCCCGGTTGGTTTTAGGCATGATCACCCAGTAATCACCTTTGATTACGTATCCGAGGATAAACAGGAGGCGCTACAGTTATTTGTGGACTACTGTTTGGAACCGGAGCAGCAGAAACTGGCGACGGATAGAGGTTTTAACCTCTATGACGAGTATGCTGGTCAGGATGATAATCTGGTTGGTGGTGACTATCTGTCTGCTCAGAGCGTTTGGAAAAAGAACAAAAACGGCGGAAGACCCGTCGTGGCGGTTTTTGTAGCAGATATCTCTGGGTCAATGAATGGCAAGAGGTTAAATGCCTTGAAAGAATCTTTACTGAAGACGATTCAGTATATCGATTCAGACAACTATGTAGGTTTAGTTTCATATGATGACCAGGTTTATATCAATTTGCCGGTATCGAAATTCGATAACAAGCAAAGAGCATATTTCTCTGGGGCTGTAAAAGATTTGTCGACCAACGGCAGTACGGCTACCTTTAGCGCTACAGCAGTAGGACTAAAGCTACTGCTAGACGCAAAAGAGGAAGTGCCGGATGCGCAGTTGATGCTATTCGTATTAACGGACGGCGAGACAAATGCGGGGTATTCACTCCGTAAAATCTCACCAATGGTCGTGGGATTGAAAGTGCCTGTTTACACTATCGCCTACGAGACCTCAGCCACAGGTGATTTAATTACTCTGGCTGGGTTAAATGAAGCGGCATGTATCAATGCTGATGTAGAAGGAATAGTAAATGATTTGAGAAACCTGTTCAACGTCAATATGTAAGGAGGGATGATATGAGTACAGTGGTAAAACGCGAATGGCTTAAATTAGCATATCCAGCAATAGAGGCTAGGATAAGGAATAATCCGGACGAGCAAAAAAAGATTCTCAGAGCGTTTCAGAACGCATCGAAAGGCTGGAAGGCACTGCGTACGGCCCTAGACTCCAAAGGCGGTTTGGTTGAGACCATAGAAGCATTTCGCATTAAACTGCGCGATTATACAGTCGCTTGGTCGACCTGCCAGATGTATTGTGAAGCTTTATCCAAACAAATGGATGCCGACGTCCATGGTTTATATTCGGCCCTGAATAGCGACAGAATCGACGAAGGTAGCGAATCACAGGACGCCATTTGGAGAGAGCGCTTTCACGAATCGTTAACTGCGCTTGCGATACAACGTGGAACTCTGGAGATGATTCGAGTTTCATGTGACACCTTTCTGGAAGCTATAAAGGATTCAGATCAAATGCTGGAGCTTGCTTTGGAAGAATCCGATTCGACAAGACTAAATAATCTTTGTCTGAAGCTTGAGGCTATGGATAGCTTCAACAGACCAAAAAAAGATAAATAACTTACCAATTTCCCCCAGCAAATGCTGGGGTTTTCTTTTTTTAGATGTGCTCTGGCCCAAGGATACGATTGGCGAGTTTTTGCATGAGGAATTTGAGTACGAAGAATATAGCAATACCAGAGAGAATGATAATTAACATCACGATGAGATTTTGTTGGCTTAAGAAGACGAATTCGAAAAAGTCACGGGCGAATGGGACAGCAAAAGCGGCAACCATGATGCTAATAATGGTAAGTAGTAGCCCGGTGCGAAGGGGGTTGAGCGGTTTGGAGATCCAATAAATGAGAATGAGATCGATTGAAAAGGTAACAAAGACCGAAATGGTGGTAAGCTCTGGGTGCGTGAAGCCTTCAAGGTGGGAGACGACAGAGAGGGCTGCCATACAGCATGAGACTGTGAGGCCAATGGGAAATGAGTAGGTGAGGATGTTTCGAGTAAAGCGGTTTTTGATGCGATTGGTGTTATGTTCTAGGGCTAAGATGAGGCCCGGGAAGCCAATACAAGCGAAGTTTAATAGAGACATCTCGATGGGGGTAAAGGGATAGGTGAAGGGGAGAAAGACGAATAGAATGGCAAGAATACTAGCATAGACGGTCTTGGCTAGGAAGAGAGCGGTGGAACGTTCGAGATTATTGATGGATTGGCGGCCCTCGTCGATAATAGATGGGACGGCGGCAAAATCGGAGTTTAAGAGGACAAGCTTGGCACTACGACGAGCAGCATCGGAACCTGCGCCAATGGCAAGGCTGCAATCGGCTTCTTTCATTGCCAAAATGTCGTTAACGCCATCACCGGTCATGGCAACAGTGCTTCCCTGTTTTTTCATGGCTTTGATAAGATCCTTTTTCTGGGTGGGGGTAACACGGGTGAAGATAGAGTATTCCTTAACTAGTTTGTCATAATCGGGGGATTTGAGGTCGGAAAGATTGATGCCTTTTAAGTCTCTAACACCGACGCGAGTGGCGATTTTAGTGACGGCTTCGAGATCGTCACCGGAGATGATTTTGACGTCGATGTCGTTTCTATAAAAATAATTGATGATTTGCTTGGCGTCGGGGCGGATTTCGTCTTCGAGCCGGATGAAGCCAAGGAGTGTATCACTAGAGTAATCCGAAGCGCTATTTCTCAACGTCCTCGGCTCGCAGTCGTCATTTTTACAACGGATCAGTCGGACTCGGCCCGGTATTTCAGTACCGGCTCCTCGTCCGTGACCGTTGTAAAAATGACTGCTGGCGCCTGTGGAATGTTTCGAAATAACTGCTTCGGATTGCCCTAGCATACCATTCTCGCGTCGTACGACTGCCAAGGTGCGGTAGCCCTCGGAGGCGGATTTGACCTCAGCAATGAGAGATTCGTCGTCGGTGATGAAATCGATGGCACCGAGGAGGTAGGTGGCGTCTTTGGTGCGGATGCCAGAGCATTTGCGCTCGGAGGAGAAATTAATAATATCAACAACATCGCCTATTTCGTGCGTATTGGGCTTTTTCGCGAACTTTTGTTTCAAAGCGGTTATGGTTGCGTTTTCGGTAGTTTGATGGCTTAGAATCGATGCTAGGGCCCTCTCAAAGGATTTTTGCGTGGGGGTATAATCGTGTACGGTCATTTGCCCAGAAGTGAGGGTGCCAGTTTTATCAAGCGCGATGGTGTCGACGCGGGCCAATGTCTCGACAGAATAAAGGTCTTGAACAAGAACTTTGCGTCTGCTTAATCTGATAGTCGCAAGAGCGAGCACTGAGCTGGTGAGAAGGATAAGGCCCTCCGGGATCATATTTATGAGTGCGGCCACTGTGCTAGTAACGGCTACTTCCGTAGTGGTATCTGGGACACGAAATCTAGCCCAGAGCAAAAGGGCGCCGATAGGAATGAGGGCAAAGCTGATATATTTGACAATGTTGTTCATGAGTCTGAAGAGTTGAGAATCGGCCGTCTTGACCTTGCGAGCGGTTTGTTCGATTTTATTTAATTCGGATTTGGCGCCAACTGCGGTAGCGGTGGCCTTGCAGGTTCCGGATACCACGAAAGAGCCGGAGATTAGCTTGTCGCCTCGTTTTTTGGTGATATTGTCCTGTTCGCCAGTAACGAAAGATTCGTTTACTTCTACGGTTCCCTCTTCGAGGCGACAGTCGACAAGAATTTGATCGCCTAATGAATAGACCAAGAGATCTCCCTCCACGATATCTGTTTGGTCGATTTGTAGGGTTTTGCCATCTCGAATGACGGTGGGGCGTTGCTCGGAGGTGAGACGCATTTTATCTACAGTGCGTTTGGCGCGGATTTCATTGATGATACTGATTAGGGTGTTAGCGATGGCGATGAGGACGAAGAGGAGATTTTTATAGGAGCCGACTATGAGAATCATGGTGGCTAGAATGAGATTGACGAGGTTGAAGATGGTGAGGGTGTTTTTAAGGATGATTCTGGGGATGGAATTGTGATTATAATTAGAGGTACGGTTAGCTTTGCCCTCGGCGATTTTCTGGGCAACCTGTTTAGATGAAAGACCTTGTAAACTCATATGGATATTGTAGCATAAATCACTAAATAAACGAGGCGGCGATTTAGTGGTTAGGCTTATTCTTGACTATTTTGTAAAAAAATTGTATAATTGAAGGATTGTTGTACATTAACTTTATTGAAGGAGGGATACGATGAAAAAAATTCGGATTGAAGTCCGCTATACCGGACTGTTTATTGAAGACGCTTGGGACATTGTGGATAAATTGAATTGTGATTCTCCGGTAAGTGCGGGAGGATACTGGAATATCGTCCCAGACGAAGAGGCGGCTTTTGCTTTCGCTGATGGAGAGTTTGTCAAAGCAGACAAGTTACCAAAGAATAAGCGTCTGGTAGAAAGCTATACCGGTAAACCGTTGACGCCGCTAATTGAACCCAGAAGTAGAGATATCAGTGACGTCACCTATGTGATGAACCAGTTTTACAAGGCTGGGGCAATTCTAACATCGGTTGACTGTATTAAGATCCATTTCTTGAACGGGTATTCTCCGTCGACTGCAGCGGGAGTTTTGAACCGTTTGGTGGAACGCAATGTGCTTCTACTTACTACATTGCTGTTCCCGCAGCCTTTGGCTCTGTTTTGGGGTTATAACAGTGTTGAAGTGCCTCAGTTTGACGCAAGTAATCAATATACCTCCGTCGTCGAGGGTATTAACCGTAATGAACGGGGCAGAAAGCTGCTCGAAGAGTTGATTTCCCACGTCTTAAGGGGGCACACCAAACCGGGGGAATCCTCTCAGCGTTGGGAAAGATTCTATTCGGATTCTTCACCAGATTCCGAATAGAGTTTTAATATCCCCCCAAATTGGCACCGATTTTAGGATCGGTGCTTTTTTATTTTGGATAAAATTTGATGGAGACGATAGAAAATTGAGTTGACGGGGAGCTCGTAATCGCCGATGAGTTCGATGACTTTGCCAGTGGTTTCGCTAGTAAAGCCTTTTTTGAAGTCATAGATGCCGTAGTCCTTACTGGATTTGTCGGGAAGACCTTGAATGCCATAAAAATTGTAGGTTTTAAATTTGTGTTCAACGGCATATTTAATCATGTGCCATTGAATTAAATATTGTGCATTGTAATCTTTCATGTATTGCTCGTCGGAGCCGGAGAAAAGATAGATAACTTCAGAGCCGTAGAGGATGAACATAGCGGCACTTAGCGGCTTATTGTCGGCTTCTGCTAACAAGAACATTACTTCGCCTCTTTCGTGGAAGAGGTCATACATCTGTTCGTAATAAGAGAGGGGCTTATCGGTAAAGTGACGGCGATTGGAGGTGGATTCGGTGATTTGCTTGAAAATGCCCAGTTCTTCTCTTTTTAGTTCGCGCACTGTGACGCCCATTTTTTCGGCTTTCCTGATATGATTACGAGTGTTTCGTTTCATGTCAGTGAATAGTTGGTCGGAGGTTTGGTTTTCGAGATTTAAGATAAATTGATAGTGTGGAGTAGAGTCGGTTTTTAGCTTGGTAAAGCCAAACGCTTTAAGATTTTGGATGGCTTTTTTGCGGTTAAAACCGGATTCGACGGGTTCACCGGCACGGTCACGTTCAATTAGCTGATAATTGGGGTCGATGATGAGGTTGTAGCCGTTGTGAGTTTTCAGATATTGCCTCAGATGTTTGAAGAAAAAGTCAACTAGGGCTGTGTCTTCGAAATCTAGGAGTGGCCCACCGGGAGCAAAAAAGGTAGATTTACCGAGGAAGGTGGGTTTAGCTATGAGCATGGTGGCGGCTTTTAATTCCCCGTTTTGTTCGACACCAAAATAGTAGGCTGTCCAGCCATTTTGTTCACGTAATTTAGCGATTTCGGGAGTTTGGGTAAAACTCCGATATGGACTCTGCTTGGCGTATTCGCGAAATACTTCTGGCTCTAGGGTAATAAAATTCATATTTACATTATATCACTTTTGGTTTTTATTGCTGAAAAGCTTACGGTCTAATTTGAGGAAATCGACATAGTCGGTGATAGTTTTGATATCGCTAGCGGTTTTAGCAAATTCGGCAGCCTCATCGACTTCTTTAAGGGGACTAGGTGGCTCAAAAGCGTCTTTGCCGTCATAGATGGCAACATGAAGCTGATTGTCTTTAAAGCAAAGCATGATTTTGCCTTTTTGGCCGGCGGCTAGTTGCTCGATATGGTCGATAAAGGCTGGGTCCAATAAATAATAAGCTTCGAAGTCATCCTCGGCGAGAACTTTGAACTCGCGGTCAAAAGTAATGGACTCGGTGGAGATTTTTTTGAGCTTACGACCAGTCTCTTGATTCTTGCCGGCTTTTTTGCCTGCGGAGAATCTCTTTTGAATAACCTGGAGGCGAAAAGTGAATGGCTTGGGAAATTCAAAAATCATCCAGCGACCTTTGAAAATTGTGACGTAATGGGTGTTCCCATCTGAATCGGTGTAGCGTTCTTTGGTGTCCACGTCGGCTTGGCGGAGGGACACATCGTGGTATTTGGCACTAAAGTAATCGTTGGAATGGTAGATGCTGCCGAGCCGGATCATGTCGGTGGCCTTCAATTCTTCGCGTGCGATACCTTGGTCGTGATGGTAGTCTATATCTGTAAATATTTTGCTGAGAGCCTGTGACACAAAATAGGCTTTATAAGCATTTTTGTAGTCTTTGGCGTCTTGGCGCATCGAAAAAGCAAAGACTATGATAAGTATTGTAAGAATAATAAATGAAACTGCCATGAAAGAGAGTGGATCAATGACAGCCCTACCGCCCGTGAACATCATGCTAAGGGGAGTGCCCAAGACCATGATTATTAGCATGATAACGATCGGGATAATCAGCCTCCTAATCTTGGCGGCATAATTTTTGCGAATTGTATCGAAAGTTTGGAAATCCATTATTTTTTGCGCTTTCGGTTGATTTTGCGAAGGGTTTGATAGAGCTTGTATTTAGCAGGTTTTAGAATGATATCATAAGTGCCAGCGTGATTATATTGGTAGCCAGCGAAAGTTTTCTTAAAATTAGTGAATCCCGCCCAGGGATGATCTGCAGGGGCCCCCTCTGGAGCGATACCCCAGAAGTCGAAAGTCTCGAGATTCTTGGCTTTAGCGTCTAAGATGAGTTGAATGGTAAGGATGCCGGTAGCATGGAGTTTGCGACCTTCATCGGACTGGGCACCCTGTAAATTATACCTTGTGGTCTCGTCATCAAATACGAGGCCAGCGGCGATTATTTCCTCCTTGGTTTCATCTTGGTGTTTAACTAGATAAAGCGTAGCAAAAGGTTGTTTTAGCTCAGTTTTGAGATAGTCTTCCGAAAAAGTGCTAATTCCCTTCTCCGACGCGAGGGCTTTTTGAAGATTTAAGAGATAATGGATGTCGTTCGGGTCGTGGCTGGTCGTAATAGTAATTCCCTTTTTGCTAGCCGATTTATAATAGCGGAGTAGACGGGATGGGAGTTTCGCCCTTAATTCTTCATCTGTACCCTTGAGGTCGAGGAGCCAGGTTTCTTTGGGGTTTAAGTCTATTGATTTGCGGGTAAGAGGCGGTAGGATGCTCGCCTGAGACTCTTCATAAGGTTCTACTCTTATAAAGATAGCATTGTTGGTTTTTGCCGTCTCTATGAGGGATTTTATGGCTTGCTGAAAACCCTCGGGTGTGCTTGCGACTGGTCCATAAGGGCAATAAAGATATTTCCCTGCTGGGGTTGACTTTGTGATGGCCAAATATTGGTATTTTTCCTCTGTTGCGAAAACTGATTCTTCCCCAAGTTCGTCTTGCAGATTTTTCCAGGCCTGGCTTTGTGTAATAGAACTCTTCATATATTCAAAATTATACCATACTTTGCCGTGAATTTTATTGACATCATAAGCATTATATTTCATGCTTATGGCAAAATATCCGGCTTTGATGGTTAGTCGGTTGCTAATTATAGATTCTTCCCTGTTTTAGCATTAGGAGTGCGGAGACCAGTTTGTTGTTCTTGTGTGCTAAAACTACTCCCAACTTCGTGCTTTCGTCCGAAGTTGTTACTTTGATTTTAGCGTGTGCGTCTTGAATTGTCAAGTGCGGTTGCTAGCCTTGTTGGTTGCTAGCCATAAGGTGATTAGTTGTTTTTTGCTTATGGTTTCTGTGGATAAATATGGTGGATTTGTTGTGTATTTGTTCGACCGTTTGGCTGCTATGTTACAATAAGACTATGGCTTATATACGGAAATTCAAAACCACTTCGGGTGCGACAGGAGTTCAGGTTTGCTACAAAGAAGGGAATCAAGTTGTAAAAACCGTTCATGTAGGTTCGGCCTCAACTGAAGCTGGTCTAGCCAAGTTGTTGCGTGAGGCTCGGGGGATTATCGACAGGGAAAAGGGAACACCGATGTTTAATCTAAATAAATACAATAAAAAAGGGAGCTAATATAGCTCCCTTTAATGTGAAGTTTATCTAAGTTTTGCGAGGTGAGCATCATCGGCTCTGCCTTTAAGTTTCTCTAAAATGTAGTCATTAACCGCCCTGATTGATGTTTGATCCTTATAAATGTAGGCTTTATAGGTCAGCTTATCGATGAGCTTGTTTGGGTCGATATTGGTTGCCCCATAGTACGACAGTGTTGCGAGAATGCAAAGCCTGAATTCGTCCTCGGGGTAACCGCAGGCGTCAAGGTATTTCTTGGCGATTTTTTTAACGCTACCGCCGGCTTTGATGAACTCCTTAATGAATCCCTCGCAACCGGAATAGGGCTGATCGTTAAACAGGCTTTCTATGTCCTTTACATCATAGTAGCCTATGACATCATCCGGCTTAATGATGCTTGGTGACTTTTTGAAAACCAGGTTATCCCAAACCACCCGAATAGAGTGCCACTCGAAGTATGCCTTGATGTATTTTTCCGGCTGAAGCCCCAATGCGCGAAAATCATCTGCATATTTGACAATGAAACTTTTTTGCACATTATTTCTGATCCATTTTTTTATATATTCTGGATCAATACCATACTTAGCATAAACCATCAGGTGGGGAACAAGTTCTTTTGGCTGATATACCAACTGCTTATACCAGCCTTCGTTAATCTTAAACAGCTTAGTTGGCGTTGCCCCCAGACTTAGTAGTCTTTCGCAGTCATCCTCGAAGTAACCGCCATAAGGTTCTCCAAGTTCGAGAAGTTCATCAATGGTAAAACCACTATCCAAGAGGTCCTCAACATCCAACCAGATTTCTCGTAAGCTTTTTCTCGCAAGCATCCCAGTAATTTCTTCTTTTCCCATTCTTAGTTCCTCCTTCACACAAATTGATAAGATACGAAGCATATTACTTCGATGAAGATTTTAACATATTTTTGAGATTTAGTCAAATGTAAGACTGGGGCAGGCTGCTTTATATTAGGGATAATTGTTGTTTGAGGCGGGAAATGAGAGCCTCTTTTTCTTTGATTTGGTCCTGAGTTTCTTTGACGAGGTGGGCGGGGGCACGTTCGACATAGCTGGGGTTTTCCATGCGGGCATTCAAGGCGTCGAGTTCGCGGCCGACTGAGAGGATTTTATCGGTAAGGGCCTCTTTGTAATCATTTACTACCTTTTCGGGGACATCAAGATAGAGCTCGTGGTTGGCGAGGGCTAGCCTTAAACCTCTTGGGGAGCCTTGTAAGGCGTTCAGGGTCGGAACCTTGGTAAGAGACCTGATTAAGAGCAAGTTGTCCTCCACGAGGCTGTCATTGTCGTATAATAGGTCGTATTTTTTGCTGTTATTGGTGCCTGGAAGGCTCTGTAAGGTGGTTCTGACTTCGGACACGATAGTTCTTATGTTTTCGAACTGTTCGGCCGAAATGGGGTCATATTCAAGCCTGGCTGGCCATTTAGCGGTAGCAATAAAGCCTTCAGCCCAAGATAAATTCTGCCAGATGGCCTCTGTAACGAACGGAGCAAATGGGTGAAGAGCCACCAACAAGGCGCTAAGCGTAACCTTGAGAAGTTCGGCATTATGGAAGAGTTTTTGAGATTCGAGGAACCAGTCGGCGTATTTATCCCAGATGGTCTGGTATAGTACTTCGATGGCTTCGGCGAAACGATACTCTTTCATACATTTTTCGACCTGAGCTAGGCAATTATTAATTTCACGACAAATCCAATCTTCACCCATGTTTTCCGTAGTGTAGGTACCGGTGGTAGCAACATCGGATTCCTCGTCTACGATAGATTGGACGAGACGAGAAATATTCCAAAGTTTATTACAGAGGTTGCGGCCAGAGATGACGGAGTTCTCGGAGAAAGCTTGGTTCATGCCGGCGGAGCGACCGCGGAGAATACCAAGACGGAAGGCATCAGAGCCGTATTTGGTGACAAGGTCCATTGGGTTGATGACATTGCCTTTAGACTTGGACATTTTTTTGCCATGCTCGTCGAGGACGAGACCGTGTAAATAAACTTCCTTGAAGGGAACTTCACCCGTGACATAGAGACCCATCATGAGCATACGAGCAACCCAGGCAAAGAGAATATCGGCCCCTGTCTCCATAACATTTAGAGGATAATATGGGTTGAAATTGTCTGCAGTCCAGTTGGTGCAAACGATGGGCCAGTGACTACTAGAAAACCAGGTATCAAAAGTATCTTCGTCTCTTACATATCTCACGCCAGCTTTTTCGATTTCTTTGAGATTGGTGCGACGATCGAAAATCCAATCTGGCTCGTCGGTGGCTTCCTCTTCGACTTTTCTAAACATCGGGATAGCGATACCCCAAGGGATTTGACGAGAAATGTTCCAATCTTTGAGGTTCTTGAGGTAATTGATGAGGACCTTTTGCTTGGATTCGGGGTGGAATTTGATTTCGCCGGCTTCTAGATGTTCGATGGCAACCCCTGCGAGCTTCTCGACATCGACAAACCACTGTTCTTTGAGCATAGGCTCTAGTACGGTGCCACATTTATAACAATGGGCAACAGAGTGAGTGATTTTATGCTCGCCTTTTAATAGGCCTTGCTCTTTGAGGTCCTTAAGAACCTGTTTGCGGCATTCGGCGGCGGTCAGGTCGTAATATTTCTCTGGAACATTAATCATTTTGCCAGATTCGGAGATAACTTGGATGCGCTCCAGGTTATGACGTTCGCCAACTTCAAAATCGTCGAAATCGTGGGCAGGGGTAATTTTGACGGCGCCAGTGCCGTATTCGGGGTCGGCATGTTCGTCGGCGATGATAGGGATTTCGCGGTCCGTCAGGGGCAGATGGACGGTTTTGCCGATTCGGCCTTTATATCTCTCGTCGTCTGGGTTAACAGCGACTGCGGTATCGCCAAAGAGGGTTTCCGGGCGGGTAGTGGAGACAATGATGTCGTCGTAGGCGATGTCCCAGAGGGTGCCGGGTTCGTCTTGATGCTCAACCTCGATGTCAGCAAAAGCAGTGCGATGTTTCGGGCAGTAGTTGACGAGTTTTTCGCCACGATAGATGAGACCGTCGTTCCACATTTTTTCGAAAGTGGTGTAAACGCGGTCGATGACATTTTCATCAAGAGTAAAGGTAAGATCGTCCCAAGAACAGGAAGCGCCGAGGGCTCGAAGCTGAAGCTCCATGTTACCACGCTGCTCAGCGACGAAATCCCACACTTTGGCGTAGAGCTCGTTGCGGTCAAATTCGAAACGAGTGTGGCCTTTAGCTTCCAGATTTTTTTCGTAAACAACCCAGGTTTCAAAACCAGCGTGGTCGGCACCGGGAATATACCACGAAGATGCGCCGCGGAGGCGATAATAACGAGTAAGGGAATCCTCCAGTGCGACAGTGAGACCATGACCGATGTGAAGATTGCCGTTGGCGTTTGGAGGCGGCATGACAATGCTGAAAGTGCGGGGTGAGTTTTTGACTTCTTCTCGGTCGTCCACGCCGTCGCCATTGTCATCGACTGGGACGGTGGGAACGGATGGAGAAAAGATGCCGGCAGCTTCCCAAGCGCCATAAATGTCAGTTTCGTATTGATTCGGTTCGTAACTCGATGCAAATTTCATTTTAACAAAAATCCTCTTACTCTTTTAATACATTATAGCACACTTATGGGTGAGAGAATTATTCTGAGTATGCAAGTTTGGCGCGGATTTGCTCGAATTCTTCTGGAGTGAGTTCAAGGGTTTTGCCGTGCTGCCAGTCTGGGTCAAGTGGCATGAGGTGGACATGGGCGTGAGGAACATCAGTACCAACAACTTTCCAAAGAGTGCGAGCACCTAATTGTTTCTCAAGATGTTTGGAAAGTTTTTTAACGGTGGACATTAGGGCATCATAATCTTCGTCGGGAAGTTCATAGATTTTGTCGACTTCATTTTTGGGGATGACAAGAGTATGGCCCTTGGACTCGGGATGAATATCAAGAAAGGCGAGGGTTTTATCGTCTTCGTAAATTTTGTAACAGGGGATTTCACCCTTGATGATCTTGGTGAAGATGCTTGGCATTTTTGGTTCTCCTTATGATTAAATAGTAGATAGCGGCGAAAATAATAGCAAACCCAAGGGCACCAAGGACGTCTGATGGCCAATGTTTGTTGGCGAGAACCCTTCCAACGCTTACCAAGATAATAAAGGCGAGCATAAAGACATCTAGCAAGATGTAGGCAGTCTTGGATTTGATGTAGCGTGGTAAAATGAGGGCGACAAGTAGGAATATAGTCGCAACAATCATTACATGGGTAGAGGGGAAGGAGGCTTCGCCAGAGCCGTCAGGGCGCGTGTTCCAGATAAGAAACTTATCAAAGACGAAGTAGGTTGCCGCCATCAGTACGAGAGGAAGAGGGAACCAAAGTAGCTCGCGGTCGACTTTTTTGAGGGACTTCCGAGTGACCCACTGATATATTCCCATAATCACAAACACTGCAAGAACCGCAAAAGAAGCAATTAATATGATGTCGGTAGCCTTATTCCAATTCATGTTTCTATTATAGCACAATAAAAAACCCGCTTTACTGCGGGTTTGAGATGATTTCTGCATATGTTTCTAAGAACGTTTCTTCTACCCTATCGATGTCGGCTTCGGTTATTCTGCTCACCATATCAATGGATAATTGTTCCGTGTAGATGCTTCTGACCCAGCTTCTGAGTTCACCCGACTCGACTTGCTCTTTTAGGAGTGCGGCCGCATCATTTCTTGTTAATTCACAGCTTACAACCATGAAAAGAACAAAGTAGGGTTTGACTATCCCTTCAGAACAGAGATCCTCTAGCTTCCATACGAACATGGTGGCGCAATCTCCACGAACACACATCTCCGCCAAAACCGAAGTCAGAATATCATATGTGGCATCATCTTTTTCGAAAAAGAGCAGAAAGATTAGAAGTTCGGCGTAAACAATGAGTTGTTTATCACTAAAACCTTTGAGCTCTTCTTCGATTCCTTCACTTACACCTGATTTGTTAAGCTCAGAAATGATTTTTGTAATGTGCTTCATGATTATCCCCTCCTTTTATGAAAATGTTGTTGATACATTATAGCACTTTTTACGGATTGGGTGAAGAGGGGATAGGAGAAGCCATGAAAAGGTTAAGTTTTCTTGACAATTTTATTAATTTGTGCTATAATTAGTTTGTATAGTTTTTCTATCGAAGTTTAATAATTTGATGCTCAAATCGCTGCGAATTTGTTGTTTGTTATGCATCCGTTTGTTGCATTGATCTTATGATTAGGGGGGTTGTTATGGGTATGTATTATAGCACACGCTATTTGAATTATTATCTCAACAAATGTAAGTCTGAAACTGACAAGCGTCGTCCTCTTGAGCCTGAAGAGTGCCTGTTAGTTGATAAATTGGGCGCAATCCGTAAAGAGATGGGTATACTTATTGCAGAAATTCTTACAATCGTTGCTGTATTAAGATTTTTTACTGATCCCAATTTACGATTCGTAATTCGGAATCTGGATGCGATGGTAGGTTCGCTCAAAAAACAGAGAGATTTAGCCTCCAGGATTAGAATGACCTATTTATCCCTTAAGCCAAACGAAAGGGAACATAGAGATATCGAAATCACTCTTACGAGGTTTGAAAAACGCATTAGTTATCTTCGGTCGATGGTTATTCCAAGTAATCTCAAAATGACTCCACTAAATGATTATCTTGAAATAAATGGGAGACTTGAGATGAGAGATGACATACATGATTGGCTTGGTGATATCTATGACATTATTGAGACTAACGAATCTGGAGAGGTTAGTTTCTACGCTGAGCACATAATCAATACCCTTTCTCAGGCAGGTAGACAGGATTCATATAAAGAATTACTTTCTAAGTATGCTGAAGAGAGAGAGGGCTCAGAAAAGGATAAAAAAGCATCAAAACAAGCCATGGATTATGAAAAGGCCACTGAGGGGTTGATGCATTTCTGTAGCTTGTTTAATGATGCAAAATTCAACATTAAGAACAATGATAGTATAAATTTCTCTATTAATATGCTAGAACAAATGATCGCCAAGCATGGAATTGATTGTTATTTCGTGCTGTGTTGTGGTATCTATAGGGCAAAGCCTGTTTACCGCTATTTAGGCGATGGCGATCAGCTTGTTAATGTCTTTTCGAGAGCCCATGCTTTCCGAAGCGAGGCTGCAGCAACAAAGGCTAGAGATCGAGTTGCTGTCAAATATCCTGACAAGGCATTCGGGGTTGAATCCCTGAAGTAGCATGGCGGTTTTGTAGTATCAATTTAAAAAACGTCCTTTTTAGGGACGTTTTTTTATTCTAGAGATTAGCTAAATTTTAAAATGGTACACCCGACACGATTTGAACGTGCGACCTTTTGCTCCGCAAGCAAACGCTCTATCCAGCTGAGCTACGGGTGCAAATGTGGATGTTTTGATTACTCTCTACATCCACCTAGAAATTAAATGAACATCACCTTCATGGGTGACTCTATTATTATAACATATTTTGGTGGATTGTGGTAAAAATTACATTTTTATGGTAGAATTATAGGCGGAAGCGTGGCCGAGTGGTTGAAGGCGCACGACTCGAAATCGTGTGGGCCCTTTAAGGGTCTCGAAGGTTCGAATCCTTTCGCTTCCGCCACATTCTTACGAATGTGCTTTAAAAAGCAGGACTCGTATCTCGCTAAAGCTCGATGCGAATCCTTTCGCTTCCGCCAAGTTAGAATAACGCCGGTTGGGCGTTTTTTGTTTATCTGATATAATGGAGATAATAAGTGAGGGAATACAGATGGTCGATGCAACTGAGGAAAACTTAGAGAAGAAACTTGAAATTTACCAGGGCGATTCCGGTGAAGTGATTTTTGATGTGGATGAAGAAGAGGAGACGATTTGGGCGACTCAGGCTCAGATGGCACAGGTTTTTGGAGTGGATAGAACAGTAATAGTGCGGCATATTCGAAACATTTATAGAGACGGAGAATTAGAGGAAAACCCAACTAGTGTAAAAAATGCACAGGTTGGAGGACGAGGACCAACTAGGAAGAAAACCTTCCTAGTTCGAACCGAAGGAGGAAGAACCGTGCGACGCGCAGTTGATATGTATAATCTTGATATGATTATCTCGGTAGGGTATCGGGTTAACTCGAAGAAGGCAACAAAGTTTAGGGTGTGGGCAACTTCGGTGCTAAAACAATATCTATCAAGGGGAGTAGTGGTCAACGAACGGCGCCTTGAGGCGTTGAGAGAAAAGAAGGAAGTCAAAAAACTGCATGATGTAGAAGAGATGATGGCGCTGGTAAGACGACTGACTACACGAAATGAGCTAAGTGCGGGTGAAGCTAATGGAGTGCTTGAGGTAATTTCAAAATATGCGGGGAGTTTTCAGACTTTGGAGGAGTACGATGATGGGTTTATAGATTTGTCTTTTATGAGCGCGAAAAAGCGGGTGAAGGAGTTGACTATCGAAATGTGCAAGTCGGCGGTGGAACAGCTAAGAGGGAGCGTAGGTGGTTCGGATTTATTTGGAAAAGAGAGAAATGGGAGTTTTGAAGGGAACCTTGCAACGATATTCCAGAGTTTTGATGGGAAAGAGCTTTACCCAAGTGTGCCAGAGAAAGCAGCGAATTTATTATACTTTGTGATAAAAGACCACCCATTTTATGATGGAAATAAGAGAATTGGGGCGCTACTTTTTATTCTATTCTTAACTTTAAATGATTGCCATTTGACAAAAAATGGTGAAACTAAGATTTCGGACAGAGCGCTTACGGCGATTGCGCTACTAATAGCCGAGAGTGAACCGAAAGAGAAGACATTGATAGTTTCTCTGGTCTGTAAACTACTAGATTGATATGGTATAATAGGGGCATGAAAGAGCAAGAAAAGTCCAAGGCAAAAAGCAAAAACGGTGGGCTAAGGGCGGGGCGGCAAAAAATAAAAGCAAAACTGCTGAAATCGTATTATGGTAACCCTACCAAAGATATGAAGCTGATTGCAATAACTGGTACTACCGGTAAAGTAATAGTGGCTCATTATGTACACGAGATTTTGAAGGCTGCCGGTGAGCAAGTCGCAGTACTAGCATCCGACCAACCCTTTAAGATTGGCATGCTGCATAAGTTCTTGTCCGATGCCTGGAAGGCGGGAGCGAATTACGTGATTGTGACGGTGCCAGCAGAGGGATTACGTGATAATGTGTTTTATGGACTGCCGGTCGCAGTGGCGGCAATGACGAATTTTGTCACAGCTGGACTGAAAGACATGACGGCAGATGAATATATCGAGACAGAAAAAACTCTATTCCGGATGAAGCCGGAAATAGTGGTGTTTAACAGCGACGATTTGAATTACGATACTTTTTGCCGATATAACGGTAAAGATAAGACTGTAACCTATGGGCAAACAAGTGCTGATGTAAAAATATTGAATTCTAAATTATACAATAAGGGAACTGAGGCCACGCTGTCTATCAATGCTGAAATTTTGCCCGTGGCTTCTTTTGTGCCTGGCGAAACTGCGGTTTCTTATATGGCATGTGCGGTGGCTATTACTAATGCGATTGGAATTTCGCACGAAAGTATTATCGAGGGGATTGCGAATTACGAGCCTTAAGGAGGCTTCTCGCTACTTTGATATCTTCAAAATCATGAGGGCCGTCGGCGCGGAGGATGGTTTTTTCGTGGCCTTTGCCAAGAATGAGAACTATATCGCCTTTGTGGGCTTTATCTAGGGCTAGCTTGATGGCTTGTTTGCGGTCGAGTTCTAGGAAAAGGTCTTTGCCGAGGGTTTTGCCTTGCTTTTCGGCGCCTTTAATAAAGCCGGCAGCGATAGTCTCGGGGTCTTCGTCGCGAGAATCATCTTCGGTGATAACAACAATATCGGAGTTCTTAGCCAAAATTTCACCACGAATGGGACGGGTGGAGGGATCACGACGCCCAGCTCCGCCGTGGACGGAAATGATTTTACCTTTATGGTTTGGGATGGAAGCAAAGACTTTTTCGAGGGCATCAGGGGCGTGGGCATAGTCCACAATTACCGTGAACGGCTGCCCTTCATCGATGATATTCATGCGGCCTTCAACGCTGTCTAGAGATTTGATACCATCAGTAATTTGTTCCGGCGAAAGACCTAGTTTTTGACCGACAAGGGCGGCGGCAAGGGAATTGTAGACATTAAATTCGCCGGGAATATTGGTCTCTATATTTATATCACCAAATGAATATTTTACTCCATCTACATCCATTTTGATGTTTTCCGCGCGATTTTCACCATGCTTTATACCATAGGTGATATATTCTCGGGAGAGGGTTTTGTAATATTTAGTGGCGGGGTCGTCGGCATTTAGAATGCTGAAATTAGCTTTCTTAAATAGTTTGCCCTTGGCGTTGCGGTAGTTGGTAAGAGTTTTATGATAGTCTAGATGATCGTGGGTAAGATTAGTAAAGACGGCGATTTCGAAAGGAATACCGAGTGTGCGATATTCGGCAAGAGCATGCGAAGTAACTTCGAGAACGAGAAATTCAATGCCTTGACTGGCGATATTTTCAATACGCTGATTAAGAGTATTGGCGTCAACGGTGGTCATGTGGCCCAGTTCAGGTTCGAGCTTGTCTACCCCGTAAGCAACCGTAGTCATGAGGCCGGTCTTGAAACCCGCATGGCGTAACATTTGCCAAATCATAAAACAAGTTGTAGTTTTGCCGTTGGTACCGGTGACCCCAATGACTCGGATCTTTTTGGCGGGATGGTGGTGCTTACTGCTTGCTATAACAGCCTGTGCAAGATGATAGGGAAGAACGGCGGTGTTATAGAAAGGAAGTTTTTCGAGTAATTTCTTCATGTTACCTATAATGTTTTAGTGATTCGATAGAATCTTTGTTGGCGGCCTTGAGGGCAGGATAAATACCGAAGAGGATACCGATTACTAAGGTAGTGAGGAAGGTAATCGCAACGATTTGCCAACTAATGTAGGGTGTAAATGGAGTGATGGTAGACAAGAGGAAGGCTAAAACATAGCCGAGCAGGAGACCGAAGACACCGCCAAGAATAGACAAGATGAGGGCTTCAAAGAGGAATTGAATCAGGATGTTGCGAGCGGAAGCGCCGACGGCTTTTCTGATGCCGATTTCGTGAGTACGTTCAGCAACTGAAACCAACATGATATTCATAACGCCAATACCACCAACAACGAGCGAGATGCCAGCGACAATGGCCAACATGCCAGAGACAATAGTAAATAGATTACTGGCTGGATGAGTGATTTCGTCACCATAGGCTACGGAGAAGTTTTTGTCGCCATGCTTTTGTTCTGTGAGGGCAGTGGTAATGGCTTCTTTGGCTGGGGCTAAGCTATCAGTGTTGCTGACCTTAATATTGATTTGTTGGATCTGAGTTGAGCCGGAGATTTTGTCGAGAGAATTGATATTCATAATGAGGGCGTTATCGTAATCAATGTTATCAAAATTGATAGTTTTGTCGATTTTGTCGAGAATACCAACAATCATAAATTTCTCGCCCATAATGGTGACCATTTTACCAACAGTGCTATTGATGGTGTTAAATAATGCTAGTGAAAGTGTGTGACCAAGTACGACTGAGTTGGCTTCGTTTTCGGCGGTAAGGAAAGCACCGTATTTAATCGGGAGAGGTTCGATTTTGATGAAGTCGATGTTAGTGCCAAGGATGGGTACAGAATCAAAGGAATTCTTCTCAGTAATAACCGTATTAGTGGCAATCGCAATTGGGGCAGCGGCGGTAACATTTTCGACCTTTTTGATGGCATCAGTATCAGTAATAGCAAGGCTGGACTTCTGGAAGGAATTGGCAGAAGTGAGCTCTTCTACAATGCCAGTAACGGAATCTTTGGTAGAACTTGGTCGAACCACCATTAAATCGGCGCCGATATCACTAATTTCGGATTGGACTAGATTAGAGATACTGCCAGTAAGTGAAAGGATCAAGATAATACTAGCGACACCAATAGCTATACCGAGACAGGTAAGAAAAGAACGCGTACGATTCTCCTTAATGGAGGTGCGTGCTAGTTTAAAATGAGTTCGTAAAAGCATTGCCATTATTTTTTCCTCCTGCGATGAGATTTTTTGCGTTTCTTGGATTTGCCAGTTTCTTCGTCACCAAGCGAAATAAATTCGTCTTTCTTCTTCTTGATTTTAACAGAAATAGGTTGAGGAAGATTAGCGTCGGCTACAGTCTTTACGTCGGTATCAATCTGGCCGTCTAACATATTGATAACACGAGTAGCGTAGACAGTAAGTGCGGGGTTATGGGTGACCATGATGATGGTGTTGCCTTCCTCGTGGATGGCTTTTAGTTCTTCCATGACAATATGGGAACTGCGAGAATCCAAATTGCCAGTGGGCTCGTCTGCCAAAATGATTTCAGGATCACCAACGATGGCACGAGCGATAGCCACGCGTTGCTGTTGACCACCGGAGAGTTGATAGGGAAGATAGTACTCACGCTCTTCGAGATGAAATCTCTTGAGGGCACTGGAAGCTTTTTTCAAACGAGCGGTTTTAGAATAACCGGTGTAGATGAGGGGCAGGGAAACGTTTTCGATAATTGGGAGGTCGTCGATGAGGTTGAAATTCTGGAAGATGAAGCCGATTTTCTTAGCGCGCAATCTGGCTTGGCGACGAGCGGAGATGCTAGCGACGTTTTCGCCGTTAAGATAATATTCGCCACGAGTGGCACGATCTAAGAGGCCAATAATGTCTAGTAGGGTAGTTTTGCCACAACCCGAGGGTCCCATAATCATGATAAATTCGCCACGTTTGATGGTTAAATCAAAATCTTTGAGGGCGAAGGATTCGGTATCACCATAACCATAACGCTTGGTTAAACCTTTTAATTCGATTAAAGTATTGTTTTCGCTCACCTTTTGCTCCATTTTTTTAGATGGCGGAAGCGAGAGGATTGAGAATCCTTAGTGCTTAAGGCCGCCAAATTATCATTATTCTAAAAGTACGAAACTTCGTTTCTTGTGTCTTTCGTCTGTAATAATTATTAAAACAAGTCTTAATAATTATTACATCCTCAATCCACTACGAAAAAACTACGTTTTTTCGTACTTTTTCATCGAATTGTTAACTTGGCGGAAGCGAGAGGATTCGAACCTCCGGTACAGTTGCCTATACACACGCTTTCCAAGCGTGCGCCTTAAACCACTCGGCCACACTTCCGTCTTGTTTTTATACTAGCATGCTTCATGTGTTTTTTCAACTAGTTGCGAAGATTTTGGGAGTATGTAATATAGCGATTGCGACAAAAATCAAGTAAAGATGAAATACCAAAAATAACAGCCATAAATATTATATATATTGGGAATAGAAGGTAATTGCGGCCATTAAAGGTAAGATTGTAAAAATCTGGCCAAATATGAATTATGGCAACACAGATGATATAAGGTGCTGAATAAATAATGACTGGGAGGAGTGATAGGTAACGGGCTTTTTTAGCTGTCTTTCGTTTACCCGAAAAGAAAATATAACAAAGAACCATAAGGAGAGGATTAAAGAAATGAAGATGAAACATTGGCCCAAGAAGCATATCGAAATATGCTTTACCCGCCATAGCACGAAGAGGAGCTAAAAAGCATACTACCATCAAGACAATTAGGGAACCGTTAGTTACTCCAAGTAGATACCAAGTTAGAAGTCCTTTTGGTAATTCTTTATTTTGCTTGAGACATTTAATGCCTATAATGGTCGATACAAGAGCGATGAGACCAAGCATAATATTACAAAGAATCGTAAAGCTAACAACATGCATCCAATAATCAACATGTATGCCATATAAGTTGCCGTCATCTTTGCGTGAAGCCCAAGAACCGAAAACTAGAGTGACGATAACCGAAATGACGGTAGTAATGAAAATGATAAAATTAAATAAAATAAACCATTTTCTCTTTTTTATCTCCATACTACAATGATAACACAACTAGGTTTTCGATGTGAGGGGTATGGGGGAAGAAATTGAAGGTTTTGACGGTTTTAATCTGATACTTTGTTAGCAACAGTTTGACGTCTCGAGCTTGGGTGGCGGGGTTACAAGAAAGATAAATGATGGTTGTGGGTGAGACTTCTAATAGTTTTTCAATTAGTTTTTTGTCGCAGCCGGCGCGGGGAGGATCGAGAATCACCGTTTGATTATGATTAATATAATCAAGTGATTCTTCTGATTTTGCCAAGAAGCCGAAGATATTACCGTTTCGGACACGCTTCGTCGCGCCCGTCGTTACGGGGCTCCTCGCTAACTTGCTCCCCGTCGGTCGCAAAATGTCCTCAACGACAATATCCTTCGGCTTTTCAATAAGCTCAACATTCCTTGTCAGCTCACCATACGCGTATTTATCACATTCCACCAAAGTGAGGTGGTGGTCGGAGGCGACGGAGAGGCCGATGGTGCCGACACCGGAGTAAAGATCGAGAACTTCGTCGGTCGTGATGTGCTTTTTGATTTCTTGAAGGGCCATTTCATAAACAGGGAGGTTGATTTGGAAGAATCCGTTAGGAGAATAGGAATACTGGTGGCCAAGGATTTCGTCGGTGAGATTTTGAAAAATCGGATGCGGTTTTTTATTCTCATAAAGTCCGCCGGAAATGTCTCCTTGCTGATTACATCTTAAGAGAAGAGACTGATATTTACGAGCTTCTTCGTGACGAGAATTAAGGTCATTTATAATATTCGTAGCGGCTTGAAAGATTTCGGGGTGTTCTATACTTGACTTAGTAATAGGGATTTTACGATGAGAACCACGCTCATGAAAGGCTAACGAAATCTGGTTGGATTCGTGGTCCCAATAGAGAGCGTATTCCATCTTGTTGCGATAAAAATAGTCACGGTGGTCTGTAATTATTTCTGGTGTATTAATATGAATGTCGTGCTCACGAAATAACTCCACTACTAGTTCCTGTTTGAGTTGAAGTTCATATGGATACTCAATGATTTGCCAAGGAGAAGTAGAGAGGTAGCAGGCATCTTGAGGGGCAACGCGATGAGGGGAAGGTTGGTCAATCGTAGTAGTAATCGCTTCGATGTAATGAGATTTAGTTTTGGTGACGCGATAATCTTTAACCACTTCACCAGGCAGAGCATTCCAAAAAAAGGCTTTTTTGCCATCCTCTAATGTAGCGAGGGCTTGACCTCCCGGAACGATTTTATCTACTCTTAACATATTTTATATTATAGCAAAGATATGTTATAATATAAACAGATAAAGGTCTAAAATGAGCACAGAAGAATACTTGCAAGAAAATGAGGATTTGGCATCCGAAGAAGATTTGAATGATTCTGCGGATAGTATTGATGTGGCCCGAGGTGAAGAATTTATCGCAAACGTGAGCGGTAAAAAACAAAACTTTAAGGGTAAGAAATCTGGAAAACTAAAGTCGTTAGGTGCGATGGGGTTTTTGACGGCGATAATAGTGGTGTTTGCAGTGCTCTTTAGTTCTGGGAACTTGATTCCTTCAGCTATTTCTGAAAGATTAATCGAAGAGACAGACGTACAATATGCGGACGCAGTCGTAAGCAAGGAGTTGGTCTTCCAGCAAGCTCTTTATAATGGGGAAGTACCAGAAGATACAGTGGCGATTTTAAAGAAGAGGGGTGTGATGGTTGGATATCTGGAAAATGATACTTTTGTGGAAAGTGCTAAACATAGTGGTGCTCTAAGCTTAATGATGGACGGTAAGGTAATATCGGCGGGAAATTTTGTAAATGAAGTGCAAAACAATTTACCCCTATATAACGCTTTTAATGAGGCAACTTACTCTAGGGCAGCATATTATTTCGATGAATCCGCAGAGAAGGTGTTTAAAAGACTTGGTACCAACCGTAATAATTATACTGGTGACAACGAATATGAAGAGGTGATGAAGAATTTGATAGGTAGCGGTAGTGAAGTCGATGTAAACACTGTATCACTAGTAGAGAAAACTAGACAAAACGAAGAAACCGGTCAGACTGAAGTTTATTACGAATATGAAACAAACGGCAATAATGCGGAGTCTGGTAGTATTGCTAGTGGTTTTATAAATGCGGTGGGGAGTAAAAATACAGCTGGCTCATCTACTGAGGCGACATTGAACTCCGCTGATGCCCTTAAAGTAGCGGATACGATTTCAAAAGAACAGAGGTCTAGTTTATATTATTTGGCTTTTATGGAAAATATCAGTAAGATGAAGGCGGGGGAGGGAAGAACTTCGGAGATTAACGAGGCGATGAATTCGATGTTTAGAAGTAGTGAGTCGGAAGTAGTGGATGTGAAGACGGGGGAGGTATTAAAAGTTAGTGGTACACCAATGGATTCACCGAGTCTGTATGCCTTACTAGCGGGGGAGAAGGTGGATATTGAAAAGGTGAGTGGCTATTCTTCGGATAGGATTTTGAAACTAACCGAAAATCAACTCGGGGTGAATGATAGTGGCGCCGTGACTAGCGGAACGGTTACTTCGACTTCTTCGAAAGTAAAGGGTTCAGTAGGACGTTACCTGGATAATGGGGCAGTGGGAGCTGATACCACTATGCTTGGAGTAGCGGAACCAATCGTCAAAGAATCTTTAGTAGATAATTCTTATGAAACTATTAAGGGTATAAAAGCCGGAGAGTTTTTAGTGGAAGGTGCGGTCAATGTGGGGAAAGAATTAGCAAAACAGAGTGGGGCGTCGGCTGGCGATATGGATGCGGTATTAGCTTACACTAGACTCAACAACACAGTACTTGCGATGGACGCAAAGGTAGATAGAATGAAAAGGAGTCCGTTTGATGTTACCTCTAAAAACACATTTCTTGGTTCGATTTTTTACAACATCGCGATGACAACCAGAAAACAAAGTGGGGTTTTATCTGGATTTGAGGGAGTGCTCAAAACGGTGGGTAGCGCAGTGGTTGGATTGATGCCGACAAGTTATGCTGATGCCACAGAAGGGTATTTGAGTAGCTTTGGGGAATGTGAAACTTATGGAAAAATTGGAGCGGTTGGTTCAGCGGGCTGCGCCGAGATTGCAACTTTTGATACTTCTACACTCAATAATCCGTTTGGGGATAGTGGTTTTATGAACTTTGTGAATATGAATACCACCCTGGATGCTTCTGGTAATCGTACAATTAATACTGATTCTATATTGGCTGATTATATACTATATAATAACGAAAGAATAACCCCAATAGGGGTGATGGATGGTGGGATATTAGATTCCGTTTCAAACAATAGTAGCACGATACCATTTATTTCGGATATTTTAGGGATGGTTAAAAACTATTTGGGCACCTCTACCGCAGAGAGGAGGATTGCGAGTGGAGAAGCTTTTGTGAATTCTAGTTCAAATGCGGATTGGCAAACTTATAAGTATGCCCAGAGATATGTGTCACTCGCCCGGGCAACAGAGAATTTAAAACGATTCACCAAAAATAGCACTGCTTATAATAATATAACTGGTTTTGAAGGGGTGAATAATCCAGTAATAGCGTTTCTGGAGCAGTATTATAATATCGCTAGTCGATAGACTCAACACTAGTAATAATAACTTGGTTGTGCTTGAAGTTTTTAATTAGGCTTTTGCGGCGAGTTTCATCCAATTCAGAGAAAACATCATCTAGAAGAATGATGGGTTTTTTGTGGGTTTTTTGATAGAGAAGGTTGGCCTCGATAAATTTAAGGGCTAAAACAATAGAGCGTGTTTCACCACGAGAGGCAGAGCCGTCGGCGACTTTATGATTAAATTCGAAAATATAATCATCACGATGAATTCCGAAACTGGTGTGACCGAGGTAAGAATCTCTTTCAAAGCTGTGTTCTAGTTTCTCTAAGTAGATAGTTTCAGATACAATATCTAGGTCAGAGTGATAATTAATAAAGACTTCGTCTTGGTTCTCGGAAATTGAGCGATAAGTAGTAGTGAGTTGTTGATTAATTTCTTGAATAAATTTTTGACGAAGATTGTGTAAAATAGTGCCATATTTGGCTAAAAGAATATTCCATGAGAAGAGGGCATCTTTAGAAATAAAGTCATTTTTAAGGAGTTCATTCCTTTGTTTGAGGGCTTTTTCGTATTTAGATAAACTGGTGGCATAGTTCTCATCAAATTCGGAAAAAATGTGATCAAAGTAGGTGCGGCGGCGACCAGGAGAGTGACTAATTAGATTTAAGTCGGACGGTTGAAAGAGAATAACTGGGTATTTTTGCTTTTTGGGGAGACGTTTAGACTTCTTATCTAAGATTATAAAAGTTTTAGTTTTACCATCATAAGTGACTACGGTTTGTTCGCCCGAAGCATATTCCAGTTCAATACGGTAATATTCGGTGCCACGCTTAATAATGTCGGGATCGGTGGCACGAAAGCTTTTACCTCTGGTTAAGATATAGATGGCTTCTAAAACTGAGGTTTTACCGTAGCCGTTCGCACCCAGAATAAGAGAGGTCTCATCTTGGCACTCTAAAGTATAGCTAGAGTGGTTACGAAAATTAGTGAGCTTGATGGATTTAATAATCATTATTTATATGATAATTTAGGGTTTATTAAGAGTTTAGAGGCATAATAATATGAGTGTAGTTACTATTTTTCTTATTACGAAGTACTACTGGAGCTACGTGGTCGGAGAACTTAAAGTCAATTTCTGGTTCTTCTAGAGAATTAAGGGCATCCAGGAGGAAGCGTGAGTTAAGATTAACGCGACCAGATTTGGTGACTGGAGTTTCAATCTTGGAATCGTTTTCACCAAATTCGTTAGCAATAGATTTGACCAGAAAAGTATCCGGCTCAGTGGTTTCACAGATAATAGAACCACCAACTGAACGAGCAAAGAGAGCAGCAAGCTTTGTAACACGAATCAATTCCTCGCGATTTAATACTGCTTCTATGTTACTATCTTTAGGGATGAGTTTTTGATAGTCTGGGAAACTGGCATCTATGAGTTTAGAGATAACTTCAATTTCACCCAAGCGGAAGCGAACCAAATCTTCATTAAAGGAGATTTCCACTTCTTCAACATCATCACCGATAGCACGAAGGACTTCTTGGAGGGAGGAGGAGGGAACGATGGCTTTAACTTCACTTTTCACCTTATCTATAAGTTTCTTCTCGGCAAGACGATAGCCATCGGTAGCAGCGATAGCTAAAGTGTCGTCGACTGTATTAAAATACACCCCAGTGAGAGCTGGGCGGGTAAGATCATTTGAACTCGCTATCATAACTTGGCCGACGCTGGCTTTAAACTCATCAACACCGATTTTATAAGTGACAGCGTCTTTTTCGTTAAGCTCTGGGAGTTCAGGGAAATCATCAGCAAGAGCACCATT